>DASXIP010000736.1:0-6319 GCA_036497875.1 Caldimonas sp. | reverse complement strand
TGCACCGTCGGGTGGCGCGCCAGGAACAGCGATACGCACTCGGGGATCAGGCCGATGTTGAAGGTATGGGTCGCACCGATCCGCACCTGCCCGGTCAGGCTGCCGCCGCCGGGCTTGAGCATTGCGAGCCCCTGGTCGACCTCCCTCAGCGCGCGCGAGGCAAAGGCAAAGAACAGCTCGCCGGCCTCGGTCGTCACGACCTTGCGGCCGATGCGGTCGAAGAGTGTCTGGCCGATCTCCTCTTCGAGCTGGCGAATCTGGTGCGATAGGGTCGACTGGGTGACGTGGCTGCGTTCGGCCGCTCGGGTGAAGCTGCGGCAGTCGGCGAGGGCGACGAAGTACCGAAGGTGCCTCAACTCCATGCAAACCCGATGGTCGAATCGATGCCATCGATCATATCGATGGCAATCGATCATTTGCGTCCGTCCGGCCGGACACCGTATCGTCGTTGGATCCGGCGCGCGGAGCCGGTGGGAGACAGGGGATGTCGGTTCAGGGCCTTGCTGCCGGATGCGGCTGTGCTTGGCACGGCAGCGGCCCTGCGCGGTCGCGCCGCGGCTTCCTGCGCGGCCTGGGCGGGCTGGCGGCAGTCGGCGCCGCCGGTGCTCTGGCGGCGTGCGCGACGCCGGCGGCCAGGCCGGCGAGCAGCGGCGCGGCCTGGATCGACACCCACCACCATTACTACCCGCCCGAATATCAGAGGGCATGGCTCGACTGGGAAGACAAGCGCAGCATCCCGCACTTCGCGCAGCAGGTCGGCTGGTCGGCGCAGAAGGCGCTCGACGACATGGATGAGGCAGGCGTGCGCACGTCGATCCTGTCGATCGCCTCGACCCCGGGCGTGTGGTTCGACTGGCCGGCGCCCGATGTCGCCCGCGTCGTGCGCCAGTGCAACGACTTCGCTGCGGCGATGGTGGGCGAGCACCCGGGCCGCTTCGGCCAGTTCGCGACGCTGCCGATGATCGACCTCGACAGCACGCTGAAGGAGATCGCCTATGCCTTCGACGAGCTCAAGGTCGACGGCGTCGGACTGCAGACCAACTATGGCGACAAGTGGCCCGGCGACGTCGCCTATCGGCCGATCTTCGACGAGCTGAACCGCAGGAAGGCGGTCGTCTACTTCCATCCGCTGGTCGCTGCGTGCTGCGGCCGGCTCAGCGTCGGCACCTTCCCGGCCGTGATCGAGGTGCCGCACGACACGACCCGTGCGGTGACGAGCCTGCTGCTGTCGGGCGGCTTCGCGCGCTGGCGCGACGTCCGCTGGCTCTTCTCGCACGGCGGCGGTACGGTGCCGATGCTCGCCGGCCGGATCAACTTCTTTCACGGCAACGCCAAGAACGTCGCCGAGTTCGCGCCCGAGGGCATCGAGGCCGAGCTGCGCCGCCTGCACTACGACACTGCCAACGCCACCCACCCGGCGTCGATGGCGGCGCTCCTCAAGCTGGTGGCGCCCTCGCAGGTGCTCTACGGCAGCGACTATCCCTATGTGGCGATGAACACCCAGGTCGCTGCGTTGCGTTCGAGCGGCCTGAGCGAGGCCGACCTGGGTGCGATCGCCAACGGCAACGCGGGACGGCTCCTGCCGCACCGGCGTCTTTCCTGACCACCTCGAGCCGCGCACAGTCGCTGCCGCAAGGAGACAAGCCATGAACCTGCATCGACCTTCTGCCGCCCGGCGCGCCCGGGCGTGCGTGCTGGCCACCGCGCTCGCGCTGCTGGCCGGCGCCGCCGCCGCCGACAACGGCGAGCGCGACCGCGACCGCGACCGCGAGCGCGACAAGCAGTGCCCGAACGGCCGCGACATCACTCTCGTGAACGGCCGCATCCACACCATGGATGCCCAGAGCCGGGTCGTCTCGGCGGTGACGATCCACGAGGACAAGTTCGTCGCCGTCGGCCACGACCCCGGCTCCGTCGACGACCGCTGCAAGCAGGTCGTCGACCTGGGCGGCCGCACCGTCGTGCCCGGCCTGGTCGACAACCACAACCACTTCATCCTGCTCGGCCTCAGGCCCGGCTATCACACGCCGCTCGAGAACGCGACCTCGATCGCCGACATCGCGGCGATCTACCGCGACCGCATCCGCGCGGGCGTGCCGAGCGGCCAGTTCGTGACGTCGATCGGCGGCTTCAACCCGGTCGAGTTCGCGGAGAAGCGCCTGCCGACCCTGGTCGAGCTGGACGCGATCGCGCCGTCGAACCCGGTTTACCTGCAGGTCGCATTCACCGGGCCGTCGGTCACCAACACGGCCGGCCGCGCCTTTTTCCAGGGCCGCGGCATCGTCGTCGGCGCCGATGGCTCGATCGCCGCGAACGCCCCCACGGTCGCGGCGCTCAACGCGTTGCGCTCGATCCAGACCTTCGACGACAAGAAGCGAGGGACCGTCGACGCGATGAACTACGCGGCGGCGCTCGGCGTGACGTCGAACTTCGACATGGGCGGCTTCCTGATCCCCGGCTCGCCCGACCACGAGGACGAATTCACCTTCGACGGCGCCGCCAGCTGGGATCCGTACACCGCCTACGACCCGTTGCTCGACCTGCATCGCAACGGCCTGATGAAGGTGCGGGTGCGCGTGTTCTTCCTCAGCATGGACACCGCCGCCGCAATTCCGATCCTGACGCGCCGGGTCGAGAACGCGTTCCGCGAATTCGGCAACGACTGGCTCAGGATCGCCGGCCTCGGCGAGTTCATCACCAACTGGCCGCTGTTCGGCCAGGTCGTCCCGCCGTCGAACTACCCGGCAGCGGTGAAGACGGCGGCCGAGCGCGGCTGGATCTATCAGCAGCACACGCTCAGTTCGGCCGAGGACAACGTGGCCATCAGCGAGTGGGAGAGGATCAACGCGACGGTGCCGATCGCGCCGCTGCACTGGTCGGTGGCGCACGCGCTGACGATCACGCCTGACAACATCAAGCGGCTAAAGGCGATCGGCGGCGGCCTGGCGCTGCACGGCTTCCGCTATCTGGCCGGCACGCCGACGAGCAACGGGCCGCCGTACCGGACCATCCTCGACAGCGGCATCAAGACCGGCGCCGGCTCGGACTCGGCGCAGATCTCGGCGCTCAATCCGTGGCTGATGCTGTACTACATGGTCACCGGCAAGAACAGCTCGGGCGTCGTCATCAACGCCGGCCAGACGCTGACCCGCCAGGAGGCGCTGCGTCTGTACACCGCCGAGAACGGCTGGTTCAGCAAGGAGGAAGACAAGCTTGGCTCGATCGAGGCCGGCAAGCTCGCCGACCTGGTGGTGCTGAACGGCGACTACTTCACCGTTCCGGACGAGTCGCTCAAGCAACTCGGGTCGGTGCTGACCATCGTCGGCGGCCGGATCGTCTACAACAGCGGCCAGGTGCGCGTGCAGGACCGCTAGGATCCACCGCGACGCCAGGACTCACGCGGGGATCGACATGTCCGAGTACAACCAGGAGAAGCTCACCGAGGACGTGCTCGCCGCGTTCTCGACCACGCGAGACCCGCGCCTGCGCGAGATCATGACGGCGCTGGTCAAGCACGTGCACGCGTTCGCGCGCGAGGTCGACCTCACGCCCGAGGAGTGGCTCGCCGGCGTCAAGTTCCTCACCGAGACCGGCCAGATCTCGACCGACAAGCGCCCCGAGTTCATCCTCCTCTCGGACGTGCTGGGCCTGTCGATGATGGTCGTCTCGCTCTCCCAGGCACGCGCCGGCGGCCCGGCGAGCGGCGCGACCGAAGCCACCGAGGCGACGGTCGAAGGCCCGTTCTACTGGCCGGGCGCGCCCGACGTCGCCCTCGGCACCGACATCGGCGAAGGTGTTCCCGGCGAGCCGGCCTTCTACATGGGCCGCGTCACCGACTGCGACGGCCGGCCGCTCGCGGGCGCGCTGCTCGACGTCTGGTCAGGCGACGGCGACGGCAAGTACGACATGCAGCTGTCGGCCGAGCCGACCATGCGCGCGCGCGGACGCTTTCGCACCGACGAGCAGGGCCGCTACTGGTTCTGGTCGATCCGGCCGTCGTTCTATCCGATCCCCGACGACGGCCCGGTCGGCCACATGATGAGAAAGACCGATCGCAGCATCTACCGGCCCGGGCACATCCACATGATGGTCTCGGCGCCCGGCCACGTGCCGGTGACGACCCACATCTTCGTCGCCCACAGTCCTTACATCGACGAGGACGCCGTGTTCGGCAAGCGCGACAGCCTCGTCGTCGATTTCGAGAAGCACGCGGCGGGCAAGGCGGCCGACGGGCGCGAGATGAAAGCGCCCTACTACTCGGCGAGCTACGACTTTCGCCTGACGCCGGCGCCCGCCTGAACGCCCCACCTCCGGCCGTGCCGCGCACGGCCTCATCGGATTTTTCGCATGAAGATCGGCAAGGCGACGGTGCCGCGCACCGCGATCTGCACGTCGGACGAGCACACGATCGTCGTGCGCGGCCGCGACCTCTCGAAAGAGCTGATCGGCAAGGTCTCGTTCACCGATCACTTCTTCCTCCTCCTCGTCGGCCGCATGCCGACGCCGGGACAGACCGCGGTGCTGAACGCGACGCTGGTGGCGATCGCCGAGCACGGTCTCGTGCCGAGCGTGCAGGCGGCGCGCATGACGTTCGCGGCGGCGCCCGACGCGATGCAGGGCGCGGTCGCCGCCAGCATCCTCGGATGCGGCTCGGTCGTCCTCGGCGCGTCGGAGACCGCCGGGCGGATGTACAGCGAGATCGATGCGCAGGTGCAATCGGGAACGCCGCTCGCTGGCGCCGCGCTCGCGGTGATGCGCGCCTGGCGCGCCTCGGGCAAGTCGATCCCGGGCTACGGCCACCCGCTGCACAAGGAGCGTGACGAGCGCGTCGGCGCGCTGTTCGAGGTCGCGAAGCAGGCCGGCACCGACCTGCGCTTCGTCGCCATCGCCGAAGCCGCCGAAGCGGCCCTGCCCGAGGTGTTGCAGAAGGACTTGAGACTCAACGTCTCCGGAGCGATCCCGGCCGTGCTGCTCGGCGCCGGCTTTCCGGTGCAGGCGCTGAAAGGCGTTCCGATCCTCGCCCGGACGGCGGGACTGATCGCGCATCTGTACGAAGAGATCGGCCAGCCGATCGGCTTCGCTCTCTCGTACCAGGCGACGCGCGAGATGGAGTACGACGGCAGCCTTCCCGCCGGCTTCGGCAAGCGCACGTGAGCGCAGCAACGCTAGCATGATCCGCGTGCTGCAAGGCCTCAAGGTCGTCGAGCAAGGCACGTTCATCACTGGCCCGGCGTGCGGCATGCTGCTCGGCGACCTCGGTGCCGATGTCATCAAGGTCGAGCAACCCGGCACCGGCGATCCGTTTCGCGCTTTCAAGAACGGCCTCTACAGCCCGCACTTCCAGACCTACAACCGCAACAAGCGCAGCATCGCGCTCGATACGAAGAAGGCCGACGACCTCGCTGTCTTCGACGCCCTGATCGCCGACGCGGACGTCTACATCCAGAACTTTCGTCCCGGCGTCGCCGACAGGCTCGGCGTCGGCGCGACGCGGCTGCGCACGCTGAATCCGAAGCTCGTCTACTGCTCGATCAGCGGCTTCGGCAGCAGCGGCCCGGCCGCCAATCGCCCGGCGTACGACACCGTCGCCCAGGCGGCGAGCGGATTCCTCGGCCTGCTCGTCAATCCCGAGAACCCGCGCGTCGTCGGCCCGGCGATCGCCGACGCGCTGACCGGCCACTACGCCGCGTACGGCATCCTCGGCGCGCTGTTCGAGCGTGGCCGCACGGGAACGGGGCGCACGGTCGAGGTCTCGATGCTCGAGGCGATGGCGCACTTCAACCTCGACGCCTTCACGCACTACTTCCAGGCTGCCGAGGTGATGGGCCCGTACAGCCGGCCGCGCGTCTCGCAGTCGTATGTCCTCGAATGCGGCGACGGCAAGTGGATCGCGCTGCACATGTCGTCGCCCGAGAAGTTATGGCAAGGCCTCGCGCAGGCGATCGAGCAGCCCGACCTGTTCGCTGACGCGCGCTTCGCGACCCGCGAGTCGCGCATCGACCACCAGGAAGACCTGATCGCGCTGCTCGGCGAGCGCTTCAAGCGGCGGCCGCGCACCGAATGGTGCGAGCGGCTCGAGAAGCTCGACGTCCCGCACGCGCCGATGTACGACCCGAGCGAGGCGCTCGCCGACCCGCAGGCCGTTCACCTCCAGCTCACCGCGGCGGCCGAGCATCCGGTGATGGGCCACTTTCGTACCGTGCGCTCGCCGATCTCGTTCGACGGCGAACGCGCGCTCGACGTGCGGCCGCCACCGACGCTCGACGAGCACGGCGGCGAGATCCGCGCCGAGCTCGGCAGACGTCGCACCGGGCAAGCC
>DASXIP010000735.1:0-1977 GCA_036497875.1 Caldimonas sp. | reverse complement strand
GCGGCTGCCGCTGCCATCGAGAATCGTCGCATGTCGCCTCCAACGATCCGTTCCGGCCCGGCGCGGCGTCGTGCCGAGGATCGATCGGATTCGATTGCGACGATACGAAGCGACTGGGCGGCGGCAATGGGACCAAGGTCCTATCCTCGCCGCGCGCGATCCGTGCCCGGGACGACGTGCTCAGCGAGTGGCTAGCGCTGCATCTGCTCGGGCAGGAAGGTGACGAGCTGCGGAAACGCGTAAAGGAGCACCACCATCAGGACCATCAGCAGGAAGAACGGGAACGCAGCGCGCGCGATCATCCCGATCCCGCGCTTGGTCATCCCCTGCAGCACGAACAGGTTGAAGCCGACCGGCGGCGTCACCTGTGCCATCTCGACGACGATGACGACGAAGATGCCGAACCAGAGCGGGTCGATGCCCGCCTTCTGCACCGTCGGCATGATCACGCCCATCGTCAGCACGACCATCGAGATGCCGTCGAGGAAGCAGCCGAGGACGCCGTAGAACGCCGTGAGCGCGAGGATCAGCCCGAACTTCGAGAGGCCGAGGGTCGCGATCCATTCGGCGAGGTGGCGCGGCAGGCCGATGTAGCCCATGCTGAGCGTCAGGAACGCGGCACCGGCGAGGATCAGCGCGATCATGCAGTAGAGGCGTGTGCCGCCGAGGAGCGACTCTTTGAAGGTCGACCAGGTCATCGACCCCTGCGCCGTCGAGATGACGAGCGAGCCGAGGACGCCGAGTGCTGCAGCCTCGGTCGCGGTCGCGATGCCGGCGTAGATTGAGCCGAGCACGGCGACGATCAGGACGACGACCGGGATCAGGCTCTTCGACTCGCGCAGTTTCTCTGCGAAGCCCATCGGCGGATCGGGCGGAGGGATCAGATGCGCGTTCTTCAGCGACCAGCCGGCGATGTAGAGCGAGAAGATGCCGGCCAGGACGATGCCCGGAATGACGCCGGCGATGAAGAGCTTCGAGATCGAGACGTCGGCGGTGACCCCGTACACGATCATGATGATCGAAGGCGGGATCAGAAGGCCGAGCGTGCCGGCACCGGCGAGCGAGCCGACCGACATCCGTTCAGGGTAGCCGCGCCGCGCCAGCTCCGGCAGGCTCATCTTGCCGATCGTCGCGCACGTCGCCGCGCTCGACCCCGAGACCGCAGCGAAGATCGCGCAGCCGACGACGTTGGTGTGCAGGAGGCGCCCGGGCAGGCGCTGCATCCAGGGCGCGAGGCCGCGGAACATGTCCTGGCTGAGACGGGTGCGGAACAGGATCTCGCCCATCCAGATGAAGAGCGGCAGGGCGGTGAGGGTCCAGCTCGACGCCGAGCCCCAGATCGTCACCGCCATCGCGTCGCCGGCCGGCCGCGAGCTGAACAGCTGCATGCCGATCCAGGCGACGCCCGAGAGCGTCAGGCCGATCCAGACGCCGCTGGCGAGGATCAGGAACAGCGACGCGATCAGCAGCGCCGTGACCGCGGCGTCATTCATTGCGCATCGCCTCGTCGCTGACCGGAACGACGCGCCGGCCGCGGATCTCGAGGACGAGCTCGTCGACGAAGGCGATCGCCAGCACGACGGTACCGATCGCCATCGCCAGCTGCGGCAGCCAGAGCGGCGTCGCGTCGTTGCTGGTCGAGATGTCGTGGAAGGCGTTCGACTGCCAGACGAGCTTGCAGCTGTAGGCAGCGAAGAGGCCGGCGAGCAGGGTCGCCGCGGCGAGCGCCCAGATCTCGAGGCCGCGGCGCATGCCGCCGTGCAGCGCCGAGAGAAGCAGCGTGACGCGGATGTGCTCGCCGCGCTTCATCGTATGCGCCAGGGCGAGGAATCCGGCTGCCGCCATCATGTAGCCGGCGTAGGCGTCGATGCCCGGGACGTTGAAGCCGATCTGGCGCGAGACGATCGAGAGCAGGACCATCGCCAACAACAGGACCATGGCGGTGGCGGCGAGCGCTGCCGCGGCGTCGTAGAGCCG
>DASXIP010000734.1:0-1518 GCA_036497875.1 Caldimonas sp. | reverse complement strand
GCGAGCACCTCGCCGCTCTGCGCGTCGAGGACGACGACGCTGCCGGCCTTCGCCTTGTTCGCGTCGACCGCATCGCGGATGCGCTGGTAGGCGAAGAACTGCACCTTCGAGTCGATCGCGAGGCCGATGTCCTCGCCGGCGATCGCGGCGACGCTGTCGCCGACGTCCTCGACGACGCGGCCGAGCCGGTCCTTGATGACGCGCCGCGTGCCGTCACGGCCGGCGAGTTCCTTCTCGAACGCGAGTTCGACGCCTTCCTGACCTCGCTCCTCGACGTTGGTGAAGCCGACGACGTGCGCCGCCGCTTCGCCCTCCGGATACTTGCGTTTGTACTCGCGCACTTCGTGGATGCCCTTGAGGCCGAGGTCGCGCACTGCCTTGGCGACCGGGTCGTCGACCTGCCGCCGCAACCAGACGAAGTTCTGGTTCTCCGCGAGCCGGGTCTCGAGCGCGGTGCTCGTCATGCCGAGCAGCGTTGCCAGCCGCGCCCGGGTCGCAGCGCCACCCTCGAGGTCCTTCGGGATCGCCCAAATCGAAGGCGCCGGCACGCTCGCCGCGAGGATCAGGCCGTTGCGGTCGACGATCCGGCCGCGGCTCGCCGGCAACTCGATCGTGTGTCCGTAGCGGATCTCGCCCTGCTTGAGGAAGAACGGCGCGTCGAGGATCTGGACGTAGACGGCGCGGCCGAGGAGGACCGCGAAGCCGAGGCCGACCAGCGCGACGATCAGCTTCGATCGCCACGGCGGCGTCGGCGCCGCGAGCAGCGGGCTCGTCGAGTAGTTGACGCTGCGCGCGCTCGCGACCGGGCGTGCCTTGGCGGCGTTCTTCGGCGGCTGATAGGAGGTCACGGCGTCGTTCCGGCCGCCGACGCTGAAGCCGACGGCAAGGTGACGTACTGGGTCACCGCCGGCGTCGCCGCCCGCATCGCCAGCCGCTCGCGCGCGGTGCGCTCGACGCGCAGCGGCGTCGCCTGCGAGCGCAGCTCGGTCTTCAATCGCTCGCTGTCGTTGTCGAGCGAACGTTCCTCGCCCTGGGCCTTGTCGAGCTCGGCGAACAGGCGCCGCGACTCGTACGAGACGCGGACGAGATAGAGGCTGCTCGCGATCAGCACGAGCAGCAGGAGGACGTTCAGCCGCGTCATGCCGGCGCTCCGGCCGCGAGCGCCGCATCGGTGCGCTCAGCGATGCGCATCACGGCCGAGCGCGCGCGCGGGTTGTCGGCCGCCTCGGTAGCGGCGGGCCGCACGCGCGCGATCGCACGCAGGCGATGCGGCCGCTCGGGCGCGAACGGCGCGCGGCGGTCGACCTCGCTCCTGCTTTCGCGCGCGATGAAGGTCTTGACGATCCGATCCTCGAGCGAATGGAAGCTGATGACGACGAGCCGGCCGCCGGGCGCGAGCAGAGCCAGCGACGCGGTCAGGGCCTGCTCGAGCTCCTCGAGCTCGGCGTTGACGAAAATCCGAAGAGCCTGAAACGTGCGCGTCGCAGGGTTCTGGCCTGCCTCTCGGGTCTTGACCGC
>DASXIP010000733.1:0-5114 GCA_036497875.1 Caldimonas sp. | reverse complement strand
GTCTGTTGTTCGTGGTGCTGAGCGTCAGGACCCTTCTGCTGCGCCGAACGCTCGGTATTGCAATCGGCGACGCAGGAAACGAGTCGATGCTTCGCGCAATGCGGGTACACGGAAACTTCGCCGAATACGTTCCGCTCAGCTTGCTTCTCATGTATCTCGTCGAGGTCACGGGCGCCAGCCCTCTTTACGTTCACGCTCTGGGGTTTGCAGTTATCGCAGGTCGCGTGTCTCACGCGATCGGGGTAAGCCGGCTGAAGGAGAACTACGCGTTCCGAATCGTTGGCATAACACTTACGCTCGCGCCACTCGTGGCGGCCTCGCTCCGGCTGCTGCGAGTCTTCCTTGCACAGAATGTCGCCTAACCCTGCCATTGAGCGGACAAGCATCCGCCGCGCAATTCCCGCTGATCGCTTGCCGATCCATCGGATGCTGGAGCTGTATCAACACGACCTCTCGGACATCTGGGACCAAGATCTAGATCTGCACGGTGAATACGGATACGCCCTGGATCGGTACTGGGACACCGAGGGTCATCACGCGTTCGTCGCAACCGCGGACGGCAAGTACGCCGGCTTTGCCCTCGTGAACCAAGCCGTGCGCATTGGCACCGACGGCCACTGGATGGACCAGTTCTTCGTCCTCAAGAAATACAGGCGCCTCGGTGTCGGCCGAATTTTGGCCAGGGCTGTATTCAAGGAGCCGACCGGGCGCTGGGAGGTCGGACAGATGCCACAGAACCGAACCGCACAGGTCTTCTGGCGCAGGGTCATCGGCGAGTACACGGGTGGACGCTTCAAAGAGGAGCATCTCACCACTGGCTGGTGGCAGGGCGTCGTTCAAGTGTTCGAGAGCGAAGTCTCGCGATGACGCATAGCCCCGACGTCATCGCAGACCCGTCTTCAGATGCCGCCGTACCACTCGTACCCTTCGTCTTCCCAGTAGCCGCCCTTGCCGCCGCGAATGTCGGCGAAGCTCTCGATCAGCTCGATCGAGCGGATGTACTTAGCCTGCTTGTAGCCGAGCTGGCGCTCGACGCGGCAGCGCAGGGGCGCGCCGTTGCTGATCGGCAGCGGCGTGCCGTTCAGCTCGTAGGCGAGGATCGTCTGCACGTGGTGGGCGTCGTCGAGGTCGATGCTCTCGTAGTAGCGCGAGTCGCGGCCGTCGAGCGACGGCCCGTCCATCGAGTCGAAGCAGCGAAAGAGCACGTACTTCGCTTCCGGCTTCGGCTCGACCATCTCGAGGATCTTCGCCAGCTGGACCCCTTTCCACTTGCCGATGCAGCTCCAGCCCTCGACGCAATCGTGGCGCGTGATCTGCGTCCTCGAAGGCAGCGCGCGCAGCTGCTCGAGCGTGAATTCGGCAGGCTTGGCGACCAGCCCGCCGACGGTCAGCTTGTAGTCGGCGAAGCCGCCGTCGCGCAGCGCCACGTAGTCGGCGTCGCCCGGATTGAGCGAGCCGTTGCTGCGGAAGGTCTGCGCGACCCGCTCCTCGCCGAACTCCTGCGCCATCGCCGGCCGCGGCGCGACGACCTTGGCAAGCGAATGGTTCAGGTGCTGCGCGCTCTTCAGCGTCTCGACGAACGACGCGTTCTGCGACAACCGGTCGCAGCCGGCGAGGAATGCCGAGCCTGCCGCGGCAACCGCACCGCGGAGCAGCTGGCGGCGGTCGCGAGCACGCGCGCGCATCAGCGTGAACGTCTTTCTCATAGCTGCACCTCCTGCTTGGCGTGCTCCTCGGGAACGGCGTACCACCCCGTGATCATCGACCGCATCTCGTTCCAGACGCCGGCGATGAAGACCTCGGCGACGTGGACGACGACGAAGAGGACGAGGCCGAACGCGGCCAGGAAGTGCAGCGAGCGCGCCGACTGGCGGCCGCCGAGCAGCTCGACCCAGCCGGTGAAGACCGTGTCGAGCCGCGGTGACATCGCCAGGCCGCAGAAGACGACCAGCGGCAGCAGGCCGAAGATGACGATCAGGTAGGTGAGGCTCTGCAGCACGTTGTAGCGCGTCGCCGCGTCGCCGGTGGGATGCTTGAACCTGATGTGGTCGACGATCGAGCGGCCGATGTTCCTCAGTTCGTCGCGCGTCGGCACCAGGTCACGCTTCAGGTGGCGGCTGAAGATCGTGTACAGCAGGTAGGCGACGCCGTTGACGACGAACAGCCAGGCAAAGAAGAAGTGCCAGTGGCGCGCCATCGCCAGCCACTGCGGGCCGGGGATCGTTGCCCACGCAGGGAACGCGCGCGCCATGGGCCGCGCGCCTTCGCCCGAGGTCGAGAGGCCGAGCACGCCGGTGGTCGTGAACTCGGTGCCGCCGATCCGGGTGAAGCCGACCGGGCCGTTCGGCGTGTTGCGGGCGCCGAACGAGATCCACGGCTCGGCGAAGGTCGACTCGCGACCCCAGTACAGCGCCGGGTGCGCGTTGAAGATATTGAGGCCGCTCATCAGCAGCACGGTCAGGCAGACGACGTTGATCCAGTGCATCACCCGCACCGGCCATCGGTGCCGGTAGACGCGGCGCGCCGGCGGGGCGGCGACGACAACGTCGGCAGGCGCGGTCGCTTCGATGTCCATGCGCAAGCTCTCCTGGTGTCCTGTCGTCGCTGTCGGCCTGGGGTGGCCGGCCCTTACAAAGCACTGCCGCGGCTACGGCACTGCCGTCATGCGCGCCACCGGCCGCGTCAGGATACGCGCCTCGTGATCGACCGCGCCGACAATCCCGTTCGCGGCGAAGCTCGCCGGCACCTCGGGCTCGAGCGCGAAGACGGCGAGATTGGCGAGCGGCTGCTCGAGCGAGACGTAGTAGCTGCCAGCGCCGACGTCGAGCAGCGTCGGCAGCAATTGCACCTTGAGGCGGGTCGCAGCGCCGGCGTTCGCCGCCGCGCCTTCGCCCGCGTCAACCGGCTCGCGGCCAGTCTCGCGGTAGCTCTCGCCGCGCAGCTCGCCGTCCTCGGCGAGCTGCTGCACCTCGATGCCGAGTAGGCGCAGACGCTGCACCGCAGCGCCCTCGCTCTGCGCGAGCCAGTAGCCGCACGGCCGCGGCCGCGTCTTCAGCGGCCGCAGCTGCAGCGCCGATTGCCATGCGACGGTGAGCCGCCGGACGTCGCCGGTCGTGGCGTCGAGCATCGAGTAGGCGTACTCGCTCGGCGTCGGCGCCGCCTCGAGGACGACCTCGCCGCGGCAGGCAAGCGACGCCGTCTCGCGCTCGACGAACTGGCGCAGCTTGACGAGATCATCCGCGTGCCTGGCTGCGCTGGTAAGGACGTTGTTGACGGCAACGACGTGCGTCTGCACGCGCCGCTTCAGATCGACGCGGCCCATGCCGCCGCCGCGCGTCTCGACGAGCAAGCTGACGGCGTTGCGCAGGCCGCTCGCGTTGCGGCCGACCTGCGGCGCGACGCTGCCCATCGTCAGCGTCCTGTCGGCAGGGTCGGCCGAGACGGTCGCGTACCAGTCGTTGCTGAAACCGGCACTGCGCAACCCCGCGACCAGCGGCACGCGAAACCACTCCTCCGCCGCCTTGGTGATGAAGGGCGGCAGGTTGGCGACCGTCGCGTACTGCAGCAGCGCGTCGAAGCGCTGGATGCCGCCGAACTTGGCGGTGAAGGCAGAGCTGACCGGGTACTCGTGCAGGTCGAGGACGACGATCGGCGCGACCTGCACCAGCAACTGCGCGATCGCGCGCGCCTCCGGCGTCTGCAGCAGGAGGTGGTCGCGATTGACATCGATGCCGTCGGCCGCGCCGCGCGTGAAGGCGGCCGCGCCGTCGGGATTCGCACGCGGCAGCACGACGACGTCGACGCGGTCGAGGATGGCGGCGTAGCGCCCGGCAGCGAGATCCTGCGCGATGGCGATCAGCGCCTCGGTGCCGGCAGGCTCGTCGCCGTGCTGGCCCGCGATCAGGACGACGGTGGGCCGTCGCGCCGGCACCGATCCGGCGACGGCGGGTGCCGACTCGGCGAGCGCCGGCGGCCGGCTGAACGCGAGCGCCTCGATCGGCTCGCCGCCCTGGGAGGCGCCGAGCGAGAGCACCGCGACGTCGGTCGCGTGCTCGCCGAGTGTCGCGCTTCGCTCGAGGCCGCGCACGATCGCATGCAGTTCGGCGTTGGTCGTGAACGTCGTTCGGCCGGGCTCGAACGCCGGCGTTCCGAAGCTCACTGCCGGCTCGGGGAAGCGCGCCGCGATCGCCGGCGCAACGCTCGGCGACGGCAACGGCGCGATGGCGACCGGCGGCGCCGGCCGCACCGGCAGCGCGGTCGCGGTCGACGGGCTCGACGCCGTCCCTGCGGCCGTGCCCGCAACGGGCGCTGAGGCGCCGCGATCGGTCGCCTGTGGCGGCGCCGGCCGGTTGGTCGTGACCTGGGTCGGCGGCGGTGCCGGCCGCGGGGAGCGCTGCGGCCCTGCGCAGGCGCCGAGAATTGCGCACGCCAGCGTGGCTGCAGGCCAGCAGCCTGCGAGCGAGCGAGCGAACCGGGGCATCCAGGTCTCCTCCGCACGACAGTGCGTCTGCGGCCAATATAGCCGTGCCGGTTTCCGGCCGCGCCGCCGCCGCGGCGGTTGGCGAACGCGGCCTGCAGTCCGTCGCAGCGCGCAGCAGCGAGGCGCACGGCTCGCCCAGAATCGCACCATGGCAGCGACACCCGCCCCTCCCGAGCCCGCGTGGCGCGACGTCGTGCGACGCTTCGCCTGGCGGGGGCTGCGCGGCGAGGCGGTCACGCTGGGCTTCGCTGCGTTCCTGTGGGCGCTGTTTCCGCAAGGCTTCTGGGAGACGGTCCTCTATTCGCTCTGCATCTCGACGATGTGCTGGCTGTTCATCGAAGTCGGCCGCGCCGCCGTCGCCGGGCACCGGCCGTCGCTCGTTCCCGGCGAGCGGCGCAGCGGCTGGCCGGGCTGGAGCTGGATGCTGGTCATCGTCGCCGGCGGCGGCATCCTCGGCTATGCCGCAGGCAACGCGATCGCCAACGCGCTGACCGGCAATCACGCGCCCGGCCCGTTCGACGCCGAGCCGCGACAGATGCTGGCGCTGCTCCTCATGGCGCTGGTGCCGGCGCTGACGATCACGTACTTCTTCCAGTCGCGCGCGGTCATCGCGCGCCAGCGCGAACAGGTCGAG
>DASXIP010000732.1:0-1604 GCA_036497875.1 Caldimonas sp. | reverse complement strand
ACGCGAGAGCGCGCCGGCGATCATCTTCATCGACGAGATCGATTCGATCGGCCGCGCGCGCGGCCCGGTGGCGCTCGGCGGCTCGAGCGAGCAGGAACAGACGCTGAACCAGATCCTCACCGAGATGGACGGCTTCTCGGGCCGCGAAGGCGTCATCGTGCTGGCGGCGACGAACCAGCCCGACGTCCTCGACCGCGCGTTGCTGCGCCCGGGGCGGTTCGACCGGCGCGTCTTCGTCAACCTGCCCGACCGGGCCGGCCGCAAGGCGATCCTCGAGGTCCACACGCGCAACGTGCCGTTGGCGTCCGACACGAATCTCGAGGAGATCGCGGCGATGACGCCCGGGCTCTCGGGCGCCGACCTGAAGAACCTCGTCAACGAAGCGGCGTTGCTCGCCGCTCGCCGCGACAAGAGCGACGTCGGCCAGAAGGACTTCATCGATGCGCTCGAGAAGATCGTCCTCGGGCCGGAGCGGCCGCTGCTGCTCAGCCACGAGGACCGCGAGCGGATCGCGACCCACGAGAGCGGCCACGCAATCCTCGGCCTCGTCGTCGCCGGGGCGGACCCGGTGCAGCGGGTGACGATCGTGCCACGCGGCCGGGCGCTGGGCGTCACCTACCAGCGCCCGCAGACCGACCGCTACAACTATCCCGAGGCGTACCTGCGCGCGCGCATCGTCGGCATGCTCGGCGGCCGCGCTGCCGAGGAGATCGTCTACGGCACCCGCACGACCGGCGCCGAGAACGACATCCAGCAGGCGACGCAGCTGGCGCGCAACATGGTCACGCGCTGGGGGATGAGCGACAAGCTCGGCATGGTGCAACTGGCGCCGCCGGACAACGCGTTTCTCGAGGGGGCGCCGGCCGGCTTCACCGGCGAGAAGCCGTTCGGCGAGCGCACCGCGGAACTGATCGATGGCGAGGTGCAGCGCATCATCGGCGAATGCCACGACGAGGCGAAATCGCTGATCGTGGCGCACCGGCATCGGCTCGATGCGCTCGTCGCCGCGCTGCTCGAACGCGAGACGCTCGACCAGGACGAGGTGCTGCGTGTCACCGGCCTACCGCAGGCACCGGATCTGCAACACGACCCGATCGCCGCCGCGTCGGACGAGGGCGCCGCCGTCTGAGGGGGCGCCGGGGCCCGGCGCCGCGCAGGTAAGCTTCCTGTCCCGACGACGACAGGACACGAGCCGCCATGCCCCACCTCCCAGGCCTCGCCTTCGACCTCGGCGAGACGATCGACATGCTGCGCGACACGGTGCAGCAGTTCGCCGACGACGAGATCGCGCCGCGCGCCGCCGCCATCGACCGCGACAACGTCTTTCCCGCCGATCTCTGGAAAAAGCTCGGCGCGCTCGGCGTGCACGGCATGACGGTGAAGGAGGAATACGGCGGCAGCGAACTCGGCTACCTCGCCCATATCGTCGCGATGGAGGAGGTCTCGCGGGCGTCGGCGTCGGTCGGGCTTTCGTACGGCGCGCATTCAAACCTCGCTGTCAACCAGCTGCATCGCAACGGCAGCGCAGCGCAGAAGAGGAAGTACCTGCCCAAGCTCGTCTCCGGCGAACACGTCGGCGCGCTCGCGATGAGCGAGCCGAACGC
>DASXIP010000731.1:0-6386 GCA_036497875.1 Caldimonas sp. | reverse complement strand
AATGTACCAAGTGGCGACCGAGCGGTACGGCGCCCAGGCGTCGCCGACTTCGCGCGCCTCGGCACGCGACACCGGCTCGCCGCTGAAGTAGTTGACGCTGATGCCCTTGATGAGGCCGATGTCGTCGAGCGGCATGACGTTCGGCCGCAGCAGATGAAAGATGAGGAACATCTCCGCGGTCCAGCGGCCGATGCCGCGGATGCCGACCAGCTCCTCGATGATCGCCTCGTCGTCCATGTCGTGCCAGCGCGCCGGCCGCACCGCTCCCGACTGGAAGTGCTCGGCGAGATCGCACAGGTACTCGACCTTGCGCGCCGAGAGGCCCGCGGCGCGGATCTGCGGCGCATCGAGCGCGAGCACCGCCTTCGGCGACAGGCGGTTCGCCGGCCCCGTGGTGAGTGCGACCAGGCGGTCCCACACCGCCTGCGCCGCCTTGACCGAGATCTGCTGGCCGACGATCGATCGCGCGAGTGTCGTGAAGGCGTCGCCGCGGCTCTCGAGCTGGCCGTCGCCGAGGCGCGGGATGAGCTTTTTCATCACGCGGTCGCGCTTGACGAGGTGCTTGCACGCGTCGTCCCAGAATTCGGCGACGAGGGTCGGCGCGGCGGCGGTCGCCAAGGTCAGCCTCGCACCCAGGTCGTGCCCTGCGGCGTGTCCTTGAGAACGATCCCCTGGCCGGCGAGCTCGTTCCTGATCGCATCGGATCGAGGGTAGTCGCCGCGAACCTTGGCGGCACGTCGTTCCTCGATCAGGCGGCCGATGCTCGCTTCGTCGAGCGCGGCGCCCGATTGCAGATACGCCCGCGGCGCTTGCTGCAGGACGCCGAGCGTCGCCCCGAGCCCTTTCAGCAGCGCCGCGTCGGCGGCCTTGCGGCTGCGATTCACCTCGGCCGCGAGCTCGAACAGCACCGAGACCGCGATCGGCGTGTTGAAGTCGTCGTTCATCGCCGCGCGAAACGCTGCTGCACGAGGCTCGCTCCAGTCGACGGCAGCGGCGCCCACGGCGGGCACGGCGTCGAGCGCGGTGTAGAGCCGGCGCAGCGCGTTGCGCGCGTCGTCGAGACTCGCGTCGCTGAAGTTGAAGGGGCTGCGATAGTGCGAGCGGATCATGAAGAAGCGGATCGTCTCGCCGTCGTAGCGCTCGAGGACTTCGCGGATGGTGAAGAAGTTGCCGAGCGATTTCGACATCTTCTCGTTATCGATCGTCAAGAGGCCGTTGTGCATCCAGACGTTGACGAACTTGCCGCCGCTCGCCGCCTCGCTCTGCGCGATCTCGTTCTCGTGGTGCGGAAACTGCAGGTCCTGGCCGCCGCCGTGGATATCGAAGTGATCGCCGAGCAGCGCCTTGCACATCGCCGAGCACTCGATGTGCCAGCCTGGCCGCCCCGGGCCGAACGCGCTCGGCCACTTGGCGTCGTCGGGCTCGCTTTCCTTCGCCGACTTCCACATCACGAAGTCGAGCGGATCCTGCTTGCCGTCGAGCACGGCGACGCGCTCGCCGGCGCGCAGCTGGTCGATCGACTTGCCGGAGAGCTTGCCGTAGCCGGGGAACTTGCGCACCGCATAGTTGACGTCGCCGTTCGTGCTCCGGTAGCCGAAGCCCTTCGTCTCGAGCGCCGCGATCATCGCCAGCATCTGCGGCACGTATTGGGTCGCGCGCGGCTGGTCCGTCGGCCGTTCGAGTCCGAGCGCGTCGGTATCTTCCTGCAGCGCCTCGATCATCTCGTCGGTGAGGGCGCGGATCGAGATGCCTCGCTCGAGCGCGCGGCGGATGATCTTGTCGTCGACGTCTGTGATGTTGCGCAGGTACGTGACGCGGTAGCCGATCGTCTTCAGCCAGCGTTGGACGACGTCGAACGCGATCATGAACCGCGCGTGGCCCATGTGGCAGAGGTCGTAGATCGTGATGCCGCAGACGTAGAGCCGGACGTGGCCGGGCTCGATGGGCACGAAGGGCTCAGTCTGCCGGGTCAGCGTGTTGTGGATGCGAAGTGTCATGCAGCTGGGGCCTGCTTCGCACCTCCGGCCGCGTCGTGCGCCACAGCGGGAAGGGCTTTCGGCATCGTGTGCGTACCCTACAATCGATTCAGTATAGCGGTCCTCCCGGCGTGGAATCAGCGTTCGCGAGCCGTTGGCGGGCCTTCTTACCGATCGATGCTGTTCAGGATCCTCGTCACCGGATTGCTGCTGTGCGCCGCGATCGTTTGCCCGGCGTTAGGTGCTTCTGCGGAGGATCTGGCCGAGGTCACGCGGCTGCACCACGCCGGTCAGACTGCAGCCGCGCTCGAGCGGGCCGACCGCGCGCTCGTCGCCAATCCCAAGGATGCGCAGATGCGATTCCTGAAGTCGGTCCTCCTCGGTGACAGCGGCCGCGCCCCTGAAGCGCAGGCGATCCTCGAGCAGCTCGTGCAGGACTACCCGGAGCTCGCCGAACCGCACAACAACCTCGCCGCGATCCATGCCGCCAACGGCGACTACGTCAAGGCGCGCGCCGAGCTCGAGGAGGCGATCCGTCTCAACCCCGGCTACGCACCGGCATACGAGAACCTCGGCGACGTCCATGCGCTGCTCGCGGCCCAGTCGTATGCGAAGGCGCTCCGCCTCGAGCCCGCGAGCAACAGCCTGCCGCGCAAGCTCGCCCTCGTCCGCCAGCTGACAGCGCCGCTGACCGAGCCCCGCGCGTCGTCCGCCTCCGCGCCGCGACCCGCCGCTTCCGCCGCGCCACGCCGCTAGCACGCTTCCTCCTTCCCCCAGCGATCGGAGTCATCGATGCAGTCGTTCTTGTCCCGCCTCGTCACCGCGCTCGTCGCCGCAACGGCGCTTTGTGCCAGCGGCAGCGTGCTCGCCCAGAAGGTCCGCTTCGCCACCACCGCCGGCGACATCGTCGTCGAGCTCGACGCCGCCAAGGCGCCGAAGAGCGTCGCCAACTTCCTCCAGTACGTCAAAGCCGGCCACTACGACGGCACGATCTTTCATCGCGTCATCGCCAACTTCATGATCCAGGGCGGCGGCATGACGGCCGACATGAAGGAAAAGGAGACGCGGGCAGCGATCCCGCTCGAGAGCAGGAACGGTCTGCTGAATCAGCGCGGCACGATCGCGATGGCGCGCACCCCCGACCCCAACTCGGCGACAGCGCAGTTCTTCATCAACGTCAAGGACAACGATTTCCTCAATCAGGCGCAGTCCAAGGACGGCAACGGCTACGCCGTCTTCGGCAAGGTGATTCAAGGGATGGACGTCGTCGACAAGATCGGCGTCGCCCCGACCGGCCCGGGTGACGTGCCGCTGCAGCCGATCGTGATCAAAAAAGCAACCGTGGAGAAATGAGCGATGCGACAAGTCGATCTGGAAACGAGCGCCGGCACCATCCGGGTCGAGCTCGACGATGAAAAGGCGCCAGAGACGGTGAAGAACTTCCTCACCAACGTCGAGAACGGGCACTACGACGGCACGGTGTTCCACCGCGTCATCAAGGGCTTCATGGTCCAGGGCGGCGGCTTCGAGCCCGGCATGTCGCAAAAGCCGACCGGCTCGAAGATCCGCAACGAGGCGAGCAACGGCCTCAAGAACGACCGCTACACGCTCGCGATGGCGCGCACCTCCGACCCCCACTCGGCGACGGCACAGTTCTTCATCAACGCGGCCGACAACGAGTTCCTGAACTTCAAGTCGGAGACGCCGCAAGGCTGGGGCTATGCCGTCTTCGGCCGGGTCGTCTCCGGCCAGGAGGTCGTCGACGCGATCGAGAAAGTGCGCACCGGCAACCGCGGCGGCCACGGCGACGTCCCCCTCGACGACGTCACGATCGCGCGCGCGACCGTCGTCTCCTGAGCCGAAGGCGAGCGACGATCCGGTCGCGCGAGCCCATGGCAGTGTCGACGCCGCAGCAGCCGTCGTTGCCGGCGGTGCAATCGAACGCGACCTTCGAGGCGCCGGCGGCGTGGCGCGCGATCGATCTCCTCTCCGATCTCCACCTCGCCGAGAACACGCCCGAGGTCTTCGACGCCTGGGCAGCGCACCTGCAGAACACCGACGCCGACGCCGTCTTCATCCTCGGCGACCTGTTCGAGGTCTGGATCGGCGACGACATGGCCGAGCGCGGCTTCGAGGCGCGATGCGTCGAGGTGCTCACCGCTGCCGCGGCCCGGCGCACGGTCGGCTTCATGGCGGGCAACCGCGACTTCCTCGTCGGCGATGCGATGCTGGAGTCGAGCGGCGTCGTCCGCCTTGTCGATCCGACCGTCGTCGCCGCGTTCGGCGAGCGCGTCCTGCTCTCGCACGGCGACGCGCTCTGCGTCGACGACCTTGTCTACCAGCGCTATCGATCGGTCGTCCGCCGGCCGGTCGTGCAGCGCGCGTTCGGCGCGCTACCGTTCGCGGCGCGCAGCGCGATCGGTCGCTCGCTACGCCAAAGGAGCGCACGCCGGCCGCCGCGCGAGCACGGCACCTTCGTCGACGTCGACGCCGACGCTGCGCTCGCCTGGCTGCGCGGCGCCGAGGCGGCGACCCTCGTCCACGGTCACACCCACCGGCCGGCGAGCCACTCGCTGGCACCGGACGCGGTCCGCCACGTGCTGAGCGACTGGGAGCTCGACGGCAGCACTGCGCCGCGCGCCGAGATCCTGCGCTGGGACGCGAACGGCTTCGCCCGCATCGCGCCGGTGTCCACGCCCCGGCCGACGATGCCGTGACCGGCTGGTGGCGCCGCTGGCGGCGCGCGCGCACGCTCGAGCGGCGAGCGATCCCGGATCCGCTCTGGCAGCTCACGCTCGCCCGCTACCCGTTCCTGGCCGCACGCCCGGCCGACAAGCTCGCTGCCCTGCGCGAGATGGCGACGCTCTTCCTCGCCCAGAAGGAGTTCAGCGGTGCGGGCGGACTCGTCGTCAGCGACGAGATGGCGGTCGCGATCGCAGCGCAGGCCTGCCTACCCGCGCTCGAGCTCGGCCTCGCGTGGTTCGACGGCTTCGTCGGCATCGTCGTCCACCCGGACGCCGTGGTCGCACGGCGCGAGCACGAGGACGAAGTCGGCGTCGTCCACGAGTACGACGAGGAGCTGAGCGGCGAGGCGATGGACGGCGGTCCGGTGATGCTCGCCTGGCGCGACGTCGACGAGGCCGGCGAGTCGGCGGCCGAGGGCTACAACGTCGTCATCCACGAGTTCGCGCACGTCATCGACATGCGCCGCGGCATCACCGCCGGCGCCGAGGACGCCGACCGGGCCAGCGAGCGAGGCCGCTGGTTGAGATCGCTGCGGCTCGAGCACGAGCGCTTTGCGCGCCGCGTCGACCGCAATGAGGAAACCTTCCTCGACCCCTACGGTGCCGAAGCGCTCGAGGAGTTCTTCGCGGTCGGATCGGAAGCGTTCTTCGTCGCCCCCGATGCGCTCCGGACCGAGCAGCCGCGCCTGTACCGCCTGCTCACCGAGCTCTACCGCCAGGACCCCGTGCGCGACCGCAAAAGCGAAGGGGGCCATGAGGCCCCCTCTGCTCCGACTCGGCGCAACCGCTAGGCAGTTGCCTCGGCTTTCGGCTTGTCGCTCCGGCGCACCGGCTGGATATCGAGCGAAGGCTTTCCTTCGGCGTCGACGTCGATCGTCAGGCGACCGCCCTCGACCAGCCTGCCGAACAGCAGCTCGTCGGCCAGCGCGCGGCGGATCGTGTCCTGGATCAGCCGCTGCATCGGCCGTGCGCCCATCAGCGGATCGAAGCCCTTCTTGGCGAGGTGCTGGCGCAGCCCGTCGGTGAACGTGACCTCGACCTTCTTCTCGGCCAGTTGCCCCTCGAGCTCGAGCAGGAACTTGTCGACGACGCGCAGGATGATCTCCTCGTCGAGCGCCTTGAAGCTCACCGTCGCGTCGAGGCGGTTTCGGAACTCGGGGGTGAACAGCCGCTTGATGTCGGCCATCTCGTCGCCCGATTCACGCGTGTTCAGGAAGCCGATCGTCGCCTTGTTCATCGTCTCGGCGCCGGCATTCGTCGTCATGATGATGATGACGCTGCGGAAGTCGGCCTTCCTGCCGTTGTTGTCGGTCAGCGTGCCGTGGTCCATGACCTGCAACAGCACGTTGAAGACGTCGGGATGCGCCTTCTCGATCTCGTCGAGCAAGAGCACGGCGTGCGGCTTCTTCGAGATCGCCTCGGTCAGCAGACCGCCCTGGTCGAAGCCGACGTAGCCCGGCGGCGCGCCGATCAGCCGGCTCACCGCGTGGCGCTCCATGTACTCGCTCATATCGAAGCGGATCAGGTCGACGCCGAGAACGAACGCGAGCTGCTTGGCGACCTCGGTCTTGCCGACTCCGGTCGGGCCGCTGAACAGGAACGAGCCGATCGGCTTGTCGGGCCGGCCGAGGCCCGAGCGTGCCATCTTGATCGCCGAGGCGAGCGC
>DASXIP010000730.1:0-6094 GCA_036497875.1 Caldimonas sp. | reverse complement strand
CGTCGCCTGCGCGCTGGTCGAGACGTCGACCGGGAACCAGAGCCCCGTCTTCTTCAGCGCCGCATTGAGATGGTCGAGAACGAGGCCAGGCTCGACGACCGCGGTGCGCTGCTCGACATCGACCGCGACGATCTTGCGCAGGTGCTTGGTCGCGTCGATGACGAGCGCAGCGCCCGTTGTCTGCCCGCATTGGCTGGTGCCGGCACCGCGCGGCAGGACCGGGACGCCGAGCGCGCGCGCGATCGCGATCGCGGCGGTGACGTCGCCGTCGCTCGTCGGCACGAAGACGCCGGCGGGAACGATCTGGTAGATCGACGCATCGGTCGCGTAACGCCCACGCGATGCGGCATCGAAGAGCACCTCGCCCGCGGTCTGGTCGCGCAGGCGTCGCGCGAGCTCGGCGCGGACGCCGGCCTCCGGCAGGCGGCTCCCCTTCGGGCCGGAAGGTGCCGCCAGGTGCTCGGGGCGATCGATCAGCATCGCGGCTTCATGGGGCAAGACGAGTCGTCCGATTCTGCATGCATCGCCGTGCTCGCAGGCCCGGGCGCCGCCCGGGGGAAACGCCGAATCGGCGCGGCGGGGAGTGCAAGAATCGAAGCGCTACCGGATCCGCCGATGCTCGACCTCGACTTCCATCCCACTGGCCGTCACTTCCTGCAGATCCCCGGGCCGAGCCCGGTGCCCGATCGCATCCTGCGCGCAATGAGCCTGCCGACGATCGACCATCGCGGCCCGGAGTTCGGCGTCCTCGGCAAGAAGGTGCTCGCCGACATCCGCAAGGTCTTCAAGACGCGCCATCCGGTCGTGATCTATCCGTCGTCGGGCACCGGCGCGTGGGAAGCGGCGCTCGTCAACACGCTCAGCCCCGGCGACGCCGTGCTGATGGTCGAGACCGGCCACTTCGCCGCGCTCTGGCAGAAGATGGCAGCGCGGCTCGGCCTCGCAACCGAGATCCTGTGCGCCCCCGGTGCCGACGCGCTGCTTCCCGAGGCACCGCACTGGCGCCAGGGCGCGCGCCCGGAGCAGATCGAGGCACGGCTGCGCCGCGACGGCGAAAAGAAGATCAAGGCGGTCTGCGTCGTCCACAACGAGACCTCGACCGGCGCGCTCTCGGATATCGCCGCCGTCCGCAAGGCGATCGACGCTGCCGGCCACCCTGCGCTGCTGCTGGTCGACTCGATCTCGGGCCTCGCCTGCGCCGACCTGCGCCACGACGAATGGGGCATCGATGTCACCGTCGGTGGCTCGCAAAAAGGGCTGATGCTGCCGCCCGGCATCGCGTTCAATGCCGTCTCGCCGCGCGCGCTCGAGGCGGCGAAGAGCGCGACCCTGGCGCGCGCGTTTTGGGCGTGGCAGGAAATCATCGCGATGAACGCCGACGGCTACTGGCCGACGACGCCGAACACCAACCTGCTCTACGGCCTCCACGAATCGCTCGCGATGCTGCTCGGCGAGGGCCTCGATCGCGTCTTCGCCCGCCACGAGCGCTGGGCCGCCGGCGTCCGCGCCGCGGTCGAGGCGTGGCAGCTGCCGATCCAGTGCTCCGATCCGGCCCGCCGCTCGCCGGTGCTGACCGGCGTCATCGTGCCGCCGGGCATCGACGCCGACGCGGTGCGCCGGCTGATCCACGAGCGCTTCGACCTCTCGCTCGGCACCGGCCTCGGCAAGGTCAAGGGCCGCATGTTCCGCATCGGCCACCTCGGCGACAGCAACGATCTGACGCTGCTCGCGACGCTGGCCGGCTGCGAGATGGGGCTCAAGCTCGCCGGCGTCGCCCTCGCCGGCAGCGGCGTGCAGGCCGCGATGGATCACTTCGCACAGCACGGCGCCGATTCCGCGCTCGCCAAGGCCGCGTAACGCGCCGGCCGATCTCCGGCTAGCGGTAGAACAGGTCCACCAGGCCGAGGCCGGTGACCGGCACGTAGGTCACGAGCATCAGCACCGCGATCAGGATCGCGATGTACCAGACGTTGACCCTGGTCACTTCCCAGATGCTCGCCTTGGCGATCGAGCTTGCAACCATGAGCACGCTCGCGACCGGCGGCGTCTGCTGGCCGATGCCGAGGTTGATCGTCACGATCAGGCCGAAGTGGACCGGGTCGATGCCGACCGAGCGCACCAGCGGCATGACGACCGGAACGACGAGGATGATTGCCGCCGCCGAGTGCAGGAACATGCCGAGGAAGAGGAACAGCACGTTGAGCAGGGCGAGGACGAGCCACTTGTTCGACGTCAGCTCGGAGGCCATGCGCGCGAGCTGCTGCGGCGCCTGGATCTCGCTCAGGTAGGTGCCGAGGAGCGCGCTGGTGGCGACGAGCAGCATGACGATCGCGGTCTGCACGCCGCCGTCGATGACTGCGATGCGCAGCTGGCGTAGGTCGAGCTCGCGATAGATCAGGAGGCCGATCGCGAGCGCCGCCAGCACCGCCAGCGCCGCGCCTTCGGTCGCGGTGACGACGCCGCCGAAGATGCCGCCGAGGATGATGATCGGCAGCAGGAACGCCCAGAGCGCCTGCCGGAACGTCGCCAACACGACGTGAAGCGAGAACGCGGCCTCGCGCGGCAGGTCGTAGCGACGGGCGAGGAAGTAGGCGACGCCCATCAGCCCCGCCGCGCCGATCAGGCCCGGAACGATGCCGGCAACGAACAGCTGGACGACCGAAGTCTCGGCCATCACGGCATACAGGATCATCGGGATCGACGGCGGGATGATGACCGCCAGCGTCGCCGCCGACGACATGCTGGCCGCGGCGTACGCCTTCGGGTAGCCCTTGCTCATCATCCCCGGGATCAGGATCGAGCCGAGCGCGGCGACATCGGCGACCGCCGAGCCCGAGATCTCGGCGAAGAAGAGCGAGGCGCCGATCGAGACCTGCGCCAGCCCGCCGCGGATCCAGCCGAACAGCGACGACGCGAAGGCGATCAGCCGGCGCGAGATTCCCGACGCATTCATGATCGCGCCGGCGAGGATGAAGAGCGGGATCGCGAGGAGCGGGAAGTTGGTGGCGCCGTTGTAGGTGACGACGGCGACGTTAGGCAGCGACTCGATGCCGTGGCTCGCGAGCATCGCGGTCACCGCGACGATGCCGAGCGAGACCGCGATCGGGACGCCGAGCAGCACGAATGCGAGCACGCCGGCGAACAACACGACCATCGTCATCGCGCGGCGCCCATCAGTGCAGCCCTTCGGAGAGCGCGGACGCCGGCGCCGCGGCTCCCGCCCCCCGCAGCAGCTCGAGCAGATGGATGGCTTCGGCGATCACGATCAGCACGCACGAGATCGGGATCACCGACTGCACGACCGCCATCGACACCGCCGGGACGCTGACCAGCGACTCGCTGGCGATGATCGGCAGGATCGAAGCGCCGACCCAGCCGAGGAGCACGAAGAAAGCGATCACCAGCACCTGCACGACGATGCCGAGGATGCGACGCGTCGCCGGCGAGGCCTTCTCGACGACCTCCGGGCAGCTGATGTGCGCACGTCGAACCGACGCCAGCGCCGAGCCGTAGAACGTCAGCCACGCGAGCATGACGCTCGCGATCTCGTCGTACCAGCTGAGCGACTTGCCGATGGCGCGAAAGACGACGCCGAGCGTCACCTCGAGAGCGAGGGCGACGACGAGCGCAATCACGACGAGCTCGAGGACGCTGCCATAGCGCCTGCGCCAGCGCGCAAGCGCGTCGCTCGGCGCCGCCGGGTCTGCTTGCATTGCGGGCGAATCTACTTGCGAAGCGCGGCCGCCTGGTCGAGCAGCGCCTTGGCGCCGGCGACCTCGGTCGAGAACTCGTCGTAGATCGGCTTGCTGGCGGCGAAGAACGCGTCCTTGTCGACCTCGTTGACCTGCATGCCGGCGGCCTTGAGCTTACCGAGCAGATCGACCTCCTCGCGGGCGGCCGTGTCGTAGACGAAGGCCTGCGTCTCCCTCGCCGTGTCCTCGAGGACCTTGCGCACGTCCGGCGGCAGGGTTGCCCACTTGCGCGTGCCGACGATCAGGTACGAGGGCGTGTAGACGTGTCCCGAGAGCGAAAGGAACTTCTGCACTTCCTGGAGCTTGGCCGAATAGATCTGCGTCAGCGGGTTCTCCTGGCCGTCCATGACACCGGTCTGCAGCGCCGTGAAGAGCTCGGAGAACTTCATCGGGCTCGGGTTGGCGCCGTACGCCTGGAACATCTTCACCCGCCACTTGCCCTCGGGGACGCGAAGCTTGATGCTCTTGAGGTCATCCGGAACCCGGATCGGGCGCTTGTTGTTGGTGATGTTGCGGTAGCCGTTCTCCCAAACGGCGATCACCTTCAGCCCCTTCTTCTCGGTCTCGGGCGCGAGCCTGGGCCAGAAGACGGCCTGCTCGATCCGTTTCATGTGCTCGCGATCCTTGACTAGATACGGCATCTCGAAGATGCCGAACAGGTCGACCTCCGAGCTCATCACGGTCGAGGGCAGCACCATGTCAAGCGTGCCGAGCTTGACCTTCTGCAGCATCTCCTTGTCGCCGCCGAGCTGGCTCGATCCATAGACGACGATCTTGACCTTGCCGGCGAGACGGGCGTTGACGCGCTTCGCGTATTCCTCCGTGCTCGCGGCGAGAAGTGAACCCGGCTCGCCGACGTGGCCGAGCTTGAGCTCGGTCTGCGCCAGCGCCGTGCCACTCGCGCCGAGCGCCGCCGTCAGGCCGAGCGCAACGAGCCATCGGCGCCGGCGTGGCTTCACTGACGGCGCGATCGAGGCGGAAAACGTCGTCGTCATGCGGGGTCGTCCTTCGCAGGGGGAGTTCGAACGGCGCCCGCAATGCGTCGGGCGCGCTCGACCCATTTTCGCTGCCGACCCCACGGTCAGCGGATAGGCGTTTTTCCGGACCGGGAGATCCGCCGTCTCACACGTCGCCGAACGCTGCGATCGTCGCTGTCGCAGGAGCAGCAGTGCCCTACTGCGAGTTGCGCGCTTGCTTCTGGCAGCTGAAGTAGCGGCCGGTCGTGACCGTGCGGCGGAACGTCGCGAGGTCGCAGGTGCCGTCGACGAAGGTCCGCCGGATCCTGAGGATGTCGTCGCCGCGCTGGTTGAGGCCGTCCTCGGTCGTCAGCAAGGCGGTGTAGCCGGCCTGCTGCGCGAGCGCGATCAAGGTGTCGTCGAACCAGCCGCTCGGCCAGGCGAGGAACGGCGTCGGCCGGCCGAGGCGTTGCTCGAGCACGCGCTTGGACTCGCTCAGCTCGTTCAGCGCGTCGCGCCGGCCTTCCTCCTTGTTCGCGCCCTGGACCCAGGTGACGAGGTTGTTGCGCGCATCCCAGGGGTGCGAGACCGTGTGCGAGACGATCTCGTAGCGCGGGTTGGCGGCGAGCTTCTCGATGTCGCTCCAGCCGAGATAGTCGCCGCCGATGCCGTTGCCGGTGATGATCGCGAATGCCGCCTTGAAGCGATGGCGTTCGAGCACCGGCGTCGCGTCCAGCACGCTCTTCCAGCCGTCCTCGAAGGTGAGGACGACGGCCTTCGCCGGCAACGCGATCTCGCCCTTCATGAAGCGGACGAGGTCGGCGACGCCGAGGGTGACGAAGCCCTCGTCGGCAAGCAGCTCCATCTGCTCCGAGAAGTGCGCGAGCGAGATCGCGGTGTCGCCTTCGGCGCGATTGTCGGTGGCGACTTCGTGGTAGATCAGCACCGCGACGCCGCCTTGCTGCACGGGCGCTGCCGGTGGCGCCGACTTGGGCTGCGCCGCTCCCGCTTGCGTGATGCCGCAGAGCAGGCCCGCGCCGAGCGCCAGCGCGCGCGCGAGCCGAAGGAGTTCGATTTTGGGCCAGATTTGTTTCATCGCTTGACGAGCAGCGTCCCCGCCGCCCCCTACCTTGCGGTGCACGCGATTGTTCGGGGAGGAACGCGAGCCGCTCGTCAGCACTTGTGACAGGAAGCACTTTGCTCGAGCGTGCCGATGGCCGGCCCGACGGTCGCAGCCGCCCTCTTGGCTACAGTCGTGCCGGCGCGGCCGCCGCACCGGCACGCGCGATGCGATCTGTTTCCGCCGGAGGAGCTTGTGGCAACCCGATCGATCCCTGGCAAGCGGGCGCGCCAGAAACGCGTGACCCACCGCACACCTCGCGACGT
>DASXIP010000729.1:0-3962 GCA_036497875.1 Caldimonas sp. | reverse complement strand
CCGCGCCGAGAACTTCATCGTCGGCCGCCCCGATCTCGAAGACACCGTCGCGCGGCTGAAGGCGTATGCCGACGCCGGTGCCGACTGCCTCTACGCGCCGGGCGTCCACACGCGCGAGCAGGTCACGGCGGTCGTCGCCGCGGTCGCACCCAAGCCGGTCAACCTGCTGCTCGGCGCGGCGAGCGATTGGACGCTCGCCGACGTCGCGGCGATGGGCGTGCGCAGGATCAGCGTCGGCGGCGCGCTCGCGCGCGCGGCGTGGGGCGGGTTCCTGCGCGCCGCGCGCGGCCTCGCCGAAGGGCGCTTCGACGGCCTCGCAGGCGCGACACCGGGTGGCGAGCTCAACAAGTTTTTCAGCGGCGTTGCTCGATCATGACGATGCTTCGCGACGCCGCCCGCGCGTTCATGCCGTACCCGGACGCGCCGGTCGCGCACGCCGCGCACGGCCCGCTCGCCGGCCTGACGTTCGCCGTCAAGGACCTGTTCGACGTCGCCGGCTATCCGACCAGCGGCGGCCAGCCGTTCGTCCTCGCGATGTCGGGGATCAAGACGGCGACGGCGCCGACCGTGCAGCGCCTGCTCGACGCCGGCGCTCGCTTCGTCGGTAAGACGATCACCGACGAGCTCGCGTTCTCGATGAACGGCCAGAACGCGCACTTCGGGTCACCCGTCAACGGCGCTGCGCCAGATCGCATCAGCGGCGGCTCGTCGTCGGGGTCGGCGTCGGCGGTGTCGAACGGCCTGTGCGACTTCGCGCTCGGCAGCGACACCGGCGGATCGGTGCGCGCGCCCGCGAGCCATTGCGCGCTTGTCGGGCTGAGGCCGACGCACGGCCGCATAAGTCTCGAGGGCGTGCTCGACCTCGCGCCGAGCTTCGACACCTGCGGCTGGTTCGCGCGCGACGTGGCGACGTTCGCGCGTGTCGCCGACGTGCTGCTCGGCGCCGATCCCGCGCCGCTGCCCGCCGATCGCGTCCGCCTGGTTGTGCCAACCGACGTCTGGGCGCTGCTCGCGCCCGACGTGTTCGAGGCGCTGCGCGTGCCGCGCGCGCGCGTCGAAGGCGCGCTCGGGTGCGCGGCTCCCGTCGCGGCGGCGCTCGACGGCTTTGAAAGGATGTTCTGGAGCTTCCGTTTCCTCCAGGGCCGCGAGGCGTGGCGCAGCGACGGCGCGCTGATCGAGCGATTCGCGCCGCCGCTCGGCCCCGGTGTCAAGGAGCGCTTCGCCTGGTCGCGCGAGGTGACCGATGCGCAGGTCACCGATGCGGCCACGTTTCGCGAGCGCTTTCGCGCCCGCTTGACACAGCTGCTCGGCAGCGACGGCGTGCTGCTGATGCCGACGATGCCCGACGTCGCGCCGCTCGCCAGCGCCGACGATGCCGCGCTTGAGGACTACCGCGCGCGCTCGACACAGATGCTTTGTATCGCCGGCCTCGCCGGCTGCCCGCAGCTCACGCTTCCGCTCGGCAGCCGCCCCGGTGCGCCGCTCGGCATCTCGCTGCTCGGGCCGCCGGGAAGCGACCGCAGTCTGGTCCGCCTCGCCGAACAGATCGCCGGCCCGGCGCTGTGCTGACGCGGCTGTGCCTCGACGGCACGCCCGGTGTGCAGCGTCGGCGAACGCGGCAACACCGAGGTCGACGAACTGTAAGCGGCGGTCGGCACAATCGAGGCGATGTCCTCGTCCTGGCTGATCGTCGTTGCGTCGATGCTGTTCGCGACCATGGGCGTGTGCGTCAAGCTCGCCGCCGCGCACTACAGCAGCGGCGAGATCGTGATGTATCGCGGCATCGCCGGCGCGCTCATCATCCTCGCAGTGAGCCGTTGGCGACACGACTCGCTGCGCACCGACGTCCCCGCGCGGCACCTGCTGCGCAGCGCCACCGGCGTCACCGCGCTCTGCCTCTGGTTCTACTCGATCGGCGTGCTGCCGCTCGCGACCGCGATGACCCTCAACTACACCTCGTCGCTGTGGCTGGCGCTGTTCCTGGTCGGCAGCGCCGCCGTCATCGGTACGCAACGGGTCGACACCCGCCTCGTCGTCGCCGCAGTGCTTGGCTTCACCGGCGTCGTGCTTGTGCTGCGGCCGACGATCGAGCAGGGCCAGCTCTGGGGGGGCCTCATGGGCCTGCTGTCGGGAATGGTGTCGGCGTTCGGCTACCTCCAGGTCGCGGCGCTCGGCCGCGCCGGCGAGACCGAGAGCCGAATCGTCTTCTACTTCTCGATCGGCGGGGCGATCGGCGGCGCCGCGCTCGCCGCGGTCAGCGGCTGGCACGCCCACACCGCGGCCGGCATCGGCCTACTGCTCGCGGTCGGCACGTTGGCGACGGTCGCGCAGCTGCTGCTCACGCGCGCGTACGCGCGCGGCCCGACGCTCGTCAACGCCAGCCTTCAGTACCTCGGCATCGCGTTCTCGTACGTCTACGGCGTGCTGTTGTTCGACGACCACGTGACGCCGCTCGGGGTGATCGGCATGGCCATCATCGTCGGCGCCGGCGTCCTCGCTTCATTGCTGCGGACGCGGCAAGCGCGTTCCGAGCTCGCAGCGCGGGCCCGACCGTGAGCATTTGTGCGCACTTTGGCGCGAAAAATCGCCGCGACTTGTGACCGTCCGTCTAATTTCCGGCGCCGGTCGCGAATATCGTCGCCGCACGCGTTTCTGCGCTCGGAGTCGCATCCATGTCGTACGCTTTCCCCGCTCGCGCGACGAGTAGCCGTCCAGCCGCCGCCGCGATCGAGGCGTCGACGCTGCACGACCTCGCCGCGATCATCGACCGCGCGTGGGAAGCGAACCCCGGCGGGATCCACCCCCGAATCGTCTACGACGCGGTCGACTGGGTGATCGATGCTCTCGACAGCGGGCGCCTTCGCGTCGCCGAGCGTCACGGCATCGGCCAGTGGTCGGTGCACCAGTGGATCAAGAAGGCGGTGCTGTTGTCGTTTCGCCTCCACGACAGCAAGCTCATGTCGGCCGGCGGCATGTCCTACTTCGACAAGATCGACTCCAAGTTCTCGGGGTTCGACGAGGCCGACATGCGCGCCACGGGCGTGCGTACGGTACCCCCGGCGATGGTCCGCCACGGCGCGTACCTCGCGCGCGACGTCGTCGTCCTGCCGAGCTTCGTCAACATCGGCGCTTACGTCGACGAAGGCTCGATGGTCGACAGCTGGGTAAGCGTCGGCTCGTGCGCGCAGATCGGCAAGAACGTCCACCTGAGCATGGGCGTGTCGATCGCCGGTGTCCTCGAGCCGATGCAGGCGAACCCGACGATCGTCGAGGACAACTGTTTCGTCGGTGCCCACGCCGCGGTGGCCGAGGGCGTGATCGTCGAGGAGAACTCGGTCCTCGCGATGGGCGTCAGGATCGGCCGCAGCACGAAGATCCTGGACGTCGAGACGCGGACGGTGAGCTACGGCCGCGTCCCCGCGGGTTCGGTCGTCATACCGGGAACGGTTCCGTCGGCCGACGGCAGCTACAGCACGTCGTGCGCGGTGATCATCAAGAAGGTCGACGCCCAGACCCGTTCCAGGACCAGCATCAACGAACTGCTGCGCTCCTGAGCCGCGCTGCGAACGGCCACCGGCCGCGCGCGACCCTCAGTACTGCGACTGGCGCTGCAGCTCGACTGCGCTCGAGATCGCGCGGGCGAGCTTCTGCGCATCGATCGGCTTGGCGACGTGATCGTCCATGCCCGCTTCGAGATACATCTGGCGATCCTCGACCATCGTGTTGGCGGTGAGGGCGATGATCGGAATCTGCGCGGCGCCGCCGTCGAGCGCGCGGATGGCGCGCGTCGCGGCGAGACCGTCGAGATTGGGCATCTGGATGTCCATCAGCACGAGGTCGTACGTCTCGCGCTCCAGCTTCGCGAGGACTTCGAGCCCATCGCGCGCCAACTCGTGGCTGTGGCCGAGCTGGGTCAGCATGGCGCCGATGACGAGCTGGTTGATCTCGTTGTCTTCCGCGAC
>DASXIP010000728.1:0-3186 GCA_036497875.1 Caldimonas sp. | reverse complement strand
TCAACCACGTCGGCGAGATCTGTGCGCAGGCGCTCTACAGCGCGCAGGCGCTGGCCGCCACCGCCCCGCACCTGCGGCGCCAGTTCCAACAGGCCGCGGACGAGGAGACCGACCACCTCGCCTGGACCGCCGAACGCCTTCGCGAGCTGGGCGCGCGGCCGAGCCTGCTCAATCCACTCTGGTACGCCGGCGCATTTGCGATCGGACTCGTCGCCGCGCGTGCAGGCGACGCCAACAGCCTCGGGTTTCTGGTCGAGACCGAGCGTCAGGTCGAAGCTCACCTCGACGGCCATCTCGACCGCCTGCCGGCGGCGGACCTCTCATCGCGCGCGATCGTTGCGCAGATGAAGGATGACGAGGCCGGCCACGCGATGGTCGCCGAGCACGCTGGGGCAAGGCCGCTGCCGGCACCGATCCGCTGGGCGATGCGTGCCGCGGCCAAGGTGATGACGACCACCGCCCATTACGTCTGATCGGCCGCGACGGCGACGAGCTCGTAGCTGGTCGTGATTGCCGCCGTCTTCGCGAGCATGATCGTCGCCGAGCAGTAGCGGTCGTGCGAAAGCGCGATCGCGCGTTCGACCGCGGCCGCCGGAAGCTCGACGCCGCCGATGACGAAATGCAGGTGGATCGTGGTGAACACCTTGGGATCCTCGGCTGCGCGCTCCGAAGTGACACGGACACGGCAGCTGCGAATGGCGTGACGGCCGCGGCGAAGGATCAGAACGACATCGTAGGCGGCACACGCGCCCGTTCCGGCGAGCACCGTCTCCATTGGCCTCGGCGCCAGGTTGCGGCCGCCGCCTTCGGGCGCGCCGTCCATCGTCAGCAGATGGCCGCTACCCGTCTCGGCGCCGAATGCCATGCCGCTTGCGGCCAGCCAATCGATCGTGCATTCCATTCCCACGCTCCATATTGCAGTGCAGCAAAAGAACGCCTACACTGGTTTTCAATCGATCCCCGGGACCGGCGCGCATGGGTCGGCGCACCGGCGATCGAGCAGATTGTCTCCTCCACCTCCTCATTGGTGGATTCGGCCCGAGGCGGTGACGCCTCGGGCTTTTTTCCGACGTCGGCGCGCACGTCTCGGCGAGCGAAAGCCGCGAACGCGCCGCGTATGATGCGCTGCCGCAATCCTGTCGCTGAAGACCCGTCCAGGCATGGCGACCACTGCCCGCAAGTCCCCGCTCAAGCGCTCAACCGAACTCGCCGGCTATCTGCAGAAGATCCTGACGGCGCGCGTCTACGACGTCGCGATCGAATCTGCGCTCGAACCTGCGCAGTCGCTCTCGAAGCGGCTCGGCAGCAAAGTCCTCCTCAAGCGCGAAGACACCCAGCCGGTGTTCAGCTTCAAGCTGCGCGGCGCATACAACAAGATGGCGCATCTGCCGCCAGCGGCGCTTGCGAAAGGCGTGATCTGTGCGTCGGCCGGCAATCACGCGCAAGGCGTCGCGCTCGCCGCCGGCCGGCTCGGTTGCCGGGCGCTCGTCGTCATGCCGACGACGACGCCGTCGCTCAAGGTCAACGCCGTGCGCGCGCTCGGCGCCGAGGTCGTGCTCTTCGGCGACAGCTACTCCGATGCGCATGCGCATGCGCGGCAGCTCGAGCGCGAACGCGGACTCGCCTTCGTCCACCCTTTCGACGACCCCGACGTCATCGCCGGCCAAGGCACGATCGCAATGGAGATCCTGCGCCAGCACCAGGGACCGATCGACGCGATCTTCGTCGCCGTCGGCGGCGGCGGTCTCGTCGCCGGCATCGCCGCGTACGTCAAGGCGGTGCGCCCCGAGATCCGCATCATCGGCGTGCAGATGAACGACTCCGACGCGATGATCCGTTCGATCGACGCCGGCCGGCGCGTCGAGCTCGCCGACGTCGGCCTGTTCTCCGACGGCACCGCCGTCAAGCAGGTCGGCGTCGAGACGTTTCGCCTCGCCCGCGAGCTCGTCGATGAATGGATCGTCGTCGACACCGATGCCGCGTGCGCCGCGATCAAAGACGTCTTCGAGGACACGCGCTCGATCCTCGAGCCTGCCGGCGCCCTCGGCGTCGCCGCGATCAAGCAGTACGCGCACCGTCACGGCACGAAGGGCGAGACCTACGTCGCGATCACCTGCGGCGCCAACATGAACTTCGACCGGCTGCGCTTCGTCGCTGAGCGCGCGGAGGTCGGCGAGGAGCGCGAAGCTCTGTTCGCGGTGACGATCCCCGAGGAGCGCGGCAGCTTTCGCCGCTTTTGCGAGCTGATCGGGCCGCGCGCGGTGACCGAGTTCAACTACCGCATCTCGGACGCACGGGTCGCGCACGTCTTCGTCGGCGTTGCGACCGTCGACCGCGCCGAGTCGGCATTTCTGGCTCGCGAATTCGAGAGTCACGGCTTTCCTGCACTCGACCTCACCGACGACGAGCTCGCGAAGGAGCACGTTCGCTACATGGTTGGCGGGCGCAGCGCGCTCGCGCAAGACGAGCGCCTGTACCGCTTCGTCTTTCCGGAGCGGCCGGGCGCGCTCATGCGCTTCCTGTCGAGCATGCCGGGCAACTGGAACATCAGCCTGTTCCACTATCGCAACCAGGGCGCCGACTACGGCCGGATCCTGGTCGGCATGCAGGTGCCGAGCGCCGACGAGGATCGGTTCCGCGAGTTCCTCGCGACGTTGGCGTACGCGTGCGCCGACGAGACTACCAATCCGGCCTACCGGCTCTTCCTCGCCTGAGGCGAAGAGACGAACTACTGCGTCGCCAAGCCCCCGGGGGTCGGCAACCCGGACGGCGATTGCCCCGGGATCACCGGCGGGGCCGGTGCATTCGCCGACTGCGCAGCACCGACCGCTGCCGGCAGCGCAGCGCCCGGAATGGGCAGCGGCGGCCGCGGCGGCGCTGGCAGCGCCGGGCCACCACCGATCGGCGGCAGGACTCCCGAGTTCGGCGGCGCTAACGCCGGCAGCTCGAGGAGGACGCTGCGCGTACCCTGCAGCGGCCCGAGCGACGCCGTGCGCAAGCCAACCGATTGCAACACCAGATCGCCGTCGAGTTGCGCGCCGACCCTGAACGGCTTCGGCGGCTTGCCGTCGACGGCGATCAAGGCGACGCCATGACCCGGCTCGGCCTGTGCGGCGCCGCGCGGCGCCATGACGCCGATGAGCTTGAATCGCGAAGGTGCTTCCGTGGCCTGCGCGACCGCAGCGC
>DASXIP010000727.1:0-2316 GCA_036497875.1 Caldimonas sp. | reverse complement strand
CTGGCCGACCCACGAGACTCCCTCGCCGCCCATCTGGCTGAAGCTCACCGTCGAGCGGTCCATCCAGACCGCCATGTAGTGGCAGCCGATGCCGGCGACCGCGCGCGATCCCTCGGGCACCTTGGTGCTCGTGTTGTGCGGACAGCCGCTGCAGAACAACGGCGCGCGCTCGCCGGTCGCGGTCGCGCCCATCGTCGCCGCCGCGCTCGCCGCCGCCAGGCTCTTCTCCTTGGCGTCGATCAGGGCGATCCGCATCGTCATGCCGGCGGCGATGTCGGCGTCGACGCCGAGCTTGCCGAGCCGCTTGGCGATCGCCCGGGCGATGATCGCCGGCGTCAGGTCGGCCTGCGCGCGCAGCAGCCAGTGCTGGCTCGGGTTGGCCTGGCTCCATTCGCCGCCGCCGCGGTCGTCGTCGCTCTCGTCGAACTTGCCGAGCACGTGCGGGCGTACGTCGGGGCGCCAGCCGTAAAGCTCTTCCTTCAGCTGGTACTCGATGACCTGGCGCTTCTCCTCGACGACGAGGATCTCCTCCAGCCCTTCGGCGAAGTCGCGCGTGATCGTCGCCTCGAGCGGCCAGACGACGTTGACCTTGTGCAGGCGCAGCCCGATCCGGCGGCAGACGTCGTCGTCGAGGCCGAGGTCGTGCAGCGCCTGGCGCGTGTCGTTGTAGCCCTTGCCGCTGGCGATGATGCCGAAGCGGTCGTTGGGGCCCTCGATGACGTTGTGGTTGAGCCGGTTCGCGCGCACGTAGGCGAGCGCCGCGTACCACTTGTAGTTCATCAGCCGCGCTTCCTGTTCGAGCGGCGGGTCGGGCCAGCGGATGTGCAGGCCCCCGGGCGGCATCCGAAAGTCCTCGGGCAGGACGATGTCGACCCGGTCCGGGTCGACCGATACGCTCGCCGACGACTCGACGATCTCCTGGATCGTCTTCATCGACGACCAGACGCCGGCGAAGCGGCTCATCGCGAACGCGTGCAGCCCCATGTCGAGGATGTCCTGCACGCCCGACGGGAAGAACACCGGCAGGCCGCACGCCTTGAAGATGTGGTCGCTCTGGTGCGCCGCGGTCGAGCTCTTGGCGATGTGGTCGTCGCCGGCGATTGCGATCACGCCGCCGCGCTTCGCGCTGCCCGCCATGTTGGCGTGCTTGAAGACGTCCGAGCAGCGATCGACGCCCGGGCCCTTGCCGTACCAGATGCCGAACACGCCGTCGAACTTCTTCGACTGCGGGTAGAGGTCGAGCTGCTGCGAGCCCCAGACCGCGGTCGCCGCGAGCTCCTCGTTGACGCCGGGCTGGAAGACGATGTTCTGCGCCGCGAGGTGCTTCTTCGCCGCCCACAGTGCCAGATCGTAGCCGCCGAGCGGCGAGCCGCGGTAGCCGCTGACGAAGCCGGCGGTGTTGAGGCCGAACATTGCGTCGCGCTTTCGCTGCAGCATCGGCAGGCGGACCAGCGCCTGCACGCCGCTCATGAAGGCGCGGCCGGATTCGAGCGCGTACTTGTCGTCTAGGGTGACGCTTTCGAGCGCCTTGCGGACGGCTTCGGGGAGAGGGGCATTCATCGTGAGTCGATGCTCCGGGTGGAAGGCTGTGCGGCCGCTTCGCCGGCTCGTGACCGGTTCGCGCAACGAGGAGTGTAGGGATTCGCCTCGGGCGCTGCCGTGCCGCTCGGGCATAACCGCTGGCGGCGTGTTGTGCGCCATCGGTTCCGGTTCGGCGCGTGGCGCAGTCAGAACGCGGTCGCGAACATGCCGATCACAGCCCCGGCCATGACCACGGTCGCCGCCCAGCCGAACACCCGGTGGCGCGTGCTGATCGTGAAGCTGCCGAGCAGCCGCTCCGACTGGCCGATCATCATCAGCACGACCATGATCGGCACCGAGATCACGCCGTTCACGATCGCGCTCAGCACCAGCGCCTTGATCGGGTCGACGTCGAAGTAGCCCATCAGCGAGCCGATGCCGGTCGCCGCGATGATGATCGAGTAGAAGCCGCGCGCCTCGTGGAAGCCGTGCGACAAGCCCGCCTTCCAGCCGAACAGCTCGCTCACCGCGTACGCCGCCGATCCGGCGAGGATTGGCACCGCGAGCAGCCCGGTGCCGACGATGCCGAGGCCGAAGACGAGGAACGCGAACTCGCCGGCGACCGGGCGCAGCGCCTCGGCCGCCTGCGCCGCGGTCTGGATATTGGTGACGCCATGCGCGTTCAGCGTCACCGCGGTCGCGACGACGATGCAGAGTGCGACCAGGTTCGACATGCCCATGCCGACGAACGTGTCGAGCTTGATCCGCGACAGGTGCTCGCTCGCGTATGCCTTG
>DASXIP010000726.1:0-1601 GCA_036497875.1 Caldimonas sp. | reverse complement strand
GGGCGTGATCTCGTCGCGCAGCGGCCTCGGTGACTCGTCGCGCGCCGCGCCGATCGCCGACCCCGCGTACGGCGACGGCCTGACGGGCCTGATGGCCGTCAATCTGATCCGCGCCCACCGCGAGGAGCTGATCCAGGCCTCGACCGGCAAGCTCGACCACATGGTGATCGACGTCGTCGGCAGCCTGTTCGACCAGATCCTGTCGGACTCACGGGTGCCGCCTCAGATGGCGCGCGAGATCGCCCGCCTGCAGTTGCCGGTGCTGCGCGTCGCGCTCAGCGACCAGACTTTCTTCTCGACCCGGCGCCATCCGGTGCGCCGGTTCATCAACCGGATCGCGTCGCTCGCGAACGCGTTCGACGACTTCGACATCGGGCCCGGCGCCAAATTCCTGACCCGCGTCAGAAAGCTCGTCGACGAAATCGTCGAGGGTGACTTCGACCAGATCGAGCTCTACGCCGCCAAGGTCGCCGAGCTCGAGCAGTTCATCGCCGAGCAGAGCGAGGGCGCAGTCGAGAAGTCGGGCGCCGCCGTCGTCCTCGACCAGAAGGAATCGGAGCTGCGCATCCAGCAGCGTTACATGCTGCAGCTGCAGGCGGCGCTGGCACCGATGCGTCTGCCGACGTACATGATCGAGTTCCTCGCCCAGGTCTGGAGCCAGGCGCTGGTGCTGGCGGTGCGCGACGGCGCCGGTTCCGATCGCGCGCGGCGCTACCGCCGCGTCGGCGTCGACCTCGTCATGAGCATCCAGCCGAAGGGCTCGCCGATGTTCCGCAAGAAGTTCCTGATGCAGCTGCCGCCGCTGATGAAGGACCTCAACGAGGGCATGAAGTTGATCGGCTGGCCCGAGCCGGCGCAGCGCGAGTTCTTCGGCAAGCTGTTGCCCGCCCACGCCGAATCGTTGAAGGGCCAGCCGCTGAGCGAGCTCGACCACAACCTGCTCGTCAAGCAGCTCGAGGCGATCTTCGCGATGCCGGTGCCGGTCACAGTGGACGGTTTCGCGCGTGCCGAGCCGATCGCCGAGGTGGCGCCCGAAGTCATCGAGCGCCGTTTCACCCCGGAAGAAGCAAAGCAGGTCGGCCTCGTCAACGAAGCAGCGGTCGACTGGTCGACCGCCGTCGCCTCGGCCGGCGTCGACGTCGACCTCGGCGAGCTGCAGCCGCCCGCGCCGGCATCGCCGTCGCTGGTCGGCAAGCTCGACTCGGCGGCAGTTGAGCAGCTCGGGCCGACCACGACCGAGCTCGGAGAGGCGCCGGAGCACGACCACGGGGCCCAGCTGATGGACCACATCAAGCTCGGCTTCGCCTACCAGATGCACCTGAAGAACGAGTGGCAGAAGGTGCAGCTCGCGCACGTCAGCGCGGGGCGGAGCTTCTTCGTCTTCACGCGCGGCGGCAAGCACCAGGAAACGATCTCGATGACGGCGCGCATGCTCGCGCGCATGTGCGAGAGCGGGCGCTTTCGCGCCGTCGAGAGCGCCTACCTCATGGAACGCGCGACGCTGCGGGCGAGGAAGCAACTGGCCGCGCTCGGAACTCCGACCCGGCACTGAGGAGGTCGCCGGCAAGCCGGCGCGCGAGCCGCGCCGCGGCAGCAAAGCT
>DASXIP010000725.1:0-1695 GCA_036497875.1 Caldimonas sp. | reverse complement strand
CCCGAGATGAACGCCGCCGCGTCGACGACGCCGTCGAGCGAAACGCCGGTCTCGATGCCGAGGCCGTCGAGCAGGAACAGCACGTCCTCGGTGGCGACGTTGCCGGTCGCGCCCTTCGCGTACGGGCAGCCGCCGAGGCCGGCGACGCTGGCGTCGAAGGTCATGATGCCGACCTCGAGGCTGGCATAGACGTTGGCGATCGCCTGCCCATAGGTGTCGTGGAAATGGCCGCTCACCTCGGCGACCGGATAGTGCTTGAGGGCGCGCGCTAACGCCGCCTGGACGCGGCTGGGGGTGCCGACGCCGATCGTGTCGGCGATGCCGCAGTGGTCGACGCCGATCTCCTGGATCAAGCGGACGACGCGCTCGACCTCGTCGGCGCTGACGTCGCCCTGGTACGGGCAGCCGAGCGCGCACGAGACGGCGCCGCGCACCTTGATGCCGTGCCGCTTCGCCGCCTCGACGACCGGTCGGAAGCGCTCGATGCTCTCGGCGATCGAGCAGTTGATGTTCTTCTGACTGAACGCCTCGGTCGCCGCTGCGAAGACGACGATCTCGTCGGGCCACTCGGCGCGCGGCGCCGACAGTGCGGCGTCGAGCCCTTTCATGTTCGGGATCAGTACCGAGTAGCGGGCGCCGGGCTTGCGTTCGATGCCGGCGAGGACCTGGGCGTTGTCGGCCATCTGCGGCACCCACTTCGGGCTGACGAAGCTCGTTACCTCGATCTCGCGGAGGCCAGCTGCCTGCAGCCGATGGACGAGCTCGATCTTGACCGCGGCGTCAACGGTCTGCTTTTCGTTCTGCAGGCCATCGCGCGGGCCGACGTCGACGAGCGTGACGCGGGAAGGCAGCATGGCGTTTCCTTTCGCGGGCGCTACTGCTCGAAACGGGCGACGTAGCCGCCGCGCATGCGCCGCATCAGCCGGGCGATAAAACGCCAGAGCACCCACACGACAACGAGCGAGACGACGACGACTGCCGCGAGAACGACCAGAGAGACGACCGGATGCACCCACGACAGCCACAGCATCGCCGGCACGGCGCCGTCGCCGACGAGCGAGAGCACGATGTTCGAGAACGGCTCGGGCGAGACGTTGGCCGAGGCGCGTGTCGTCAGCTTGGCGGCGTGGCTGGTCGCGGCGAGCGTGCCGCCCATCAGCGCGGCCGCGGTCACCCAGCTCGCCTGGTCGCCGCCGAACACCGCCGCCGCGAGCGCCGCGCCGGCGGGGATGCGCACGAAGGTGTGGAGCGCGTCCCAGACGCTGTCGAGCCCCGGGATCTTGTCGACGAAGAACTCGATGAAGAGCATCAGACCGCTGGCGCCGAGGACGAGCGGATTCGCGAGCACGTGCAGGTCGCCCGGCAGGTCAACCCAGCCGAGCCGGCCCGCCATGCCGGTGAGAAAGACGACCGCGTAGAGGCGCAGCCCGCTCGCCCAGCCGAGCGCAGCGGCGATGGCAATGAGCTGGGTCAGGTCGAGATTCACGGTGTCTTGCCCGGCCGGGTGCCCGGCCGCCCGGCGGCGTCGGCCGCAGGCGCGGCGGCCAGCCATTGTGGCGGCCTCTTGTCGAGAAAACTCTGGATGCCCTCGCGGCCTTCTTCGCTGGCGCGAATGTCGGCGATCCGGCGCGCCGTGTCGGCCCGCAGCGCGGCGCTGATCTCGCGGCCGGCGACGTCCTGCACGAGCCGCTTGCA
>DASXIP010000724.1:0-3390 GCA_036497875.1 Caldimonas sp. | reverse complement strand
ACCCGCATCGAGGTCGCGTACTTCGACCAGATGCGCAGCGCCCTCGACCTCGACGCGACGCTCGCCGACAGCGTCAGCCCGGGCAGCGAGTGGGTCGAGACGGCGAGCGGCAGGAAGCACGTCATGAGCTACCTTGCCGACTTCCTGTTCTCGCCGGCACGCGCCAACTCGCCGCTCTCGACCCTCTCCGGAGGCGAGCGCAACCGCGTCCTGCTCGCCCGGTTGCTGGCGCTGCCCGCCAACGTCCTCGTCCTCGACGAGCCGACCAACGACCTCGACATCGACACGCTCGAGTTGCTCGAGGACCTGCTGCAGTCGTACCCGGGAACGGTGTTTCTCGTCAGCCACGATCGCAGGTTCCTCGACGACGTCGTCACCAGCACGATCGCGTGGGAGGGCGATGTCGCGCCGGGGCTCTGGCGCGAGTACGAAGGCGGCTACGAGGACTGGCAGACGCAGCGCGAGCGGGCACGCACGCTGCGCGAGAGCGCGGCGGCCAAGGCAGCGTCGGCGCCGAAGGCCCGGGCTGTCGCGGCGGTGCCTGCGCCCAGGGCGGCCGCGAAGCCGCGCAAGCTCGGCTACCGGGAGCAGCGCGAGCTCGACGCGCTGCCGGCGCGCATCGAAGCGCTCGAGCAGGAGCAGAAAGACCTCGCGGCGCTGCTCGCCAGCGCCGAGCTCTACGCCGAGGATCCGCTGCGCGCCGAGGCGGCGCAGATGCGCTACGTGCAGATCGACGACGAGCTGCTCGCTGCGCTCGAGCGCTGGGAAGCGCTCGCGTCGCAGTAGCCTGCACTGAGCGGGCGTTCGCTCGGCGGCGGGACGAGACCTCTACACTGGCCGTGGCGAGGTCGACCTGCCGCGCGCTGTCGAGATGCCGATGACTGCACCTATTCCCTGGAGACTCGCCGCGCGCACAGAGCGGATGAATTCGTCGGCGATCCGCGAGATCCTGAAGCTGACCGAGCGGCCGGGCATCCTCTCGCTCGCCGGCGGTCTGCCGTCGGCCGACACCTTCCCGATTGAAGCCGTTCGCGAGGCGACCGAGCGGGTGCTCCGCGACACCCCGCGCGAGGCGCTGCAGTACGCGGCGAGTGAAGGCTTCGCGCCGCTGCGCGAATGGGTCGCCGAGGAGATGGCGCGCCGCGGCGTCGAGGTCAGCGCCGCCAACGTCCTCATCACGACCGGCTCGCAGCAGGGGCTCGACCTCGTCGGCAAGGTGCTGATCGACCCTGGCAGCACCGTCGCCGTCGAGTCGCCGACCTACCTCGGCGCGTTGCAGGCGTTCGTGCCGTACCAGCCCGAGTTCCTCGCCATCGCCGGCGACGACGGCGGGCCGCTGCCGTCGGCGCTCGCCGGCGCGGCGGGCGCGCGCTTCCTCTACGCGCTGCCGAGCTTCCAGAACCCGAGCGGCCACTCGATCGACGCCGCGCGGCGGGCCGAGATCGCGTCTGCGGCCGAGGCCGCGGGCGTGCCAATCGTCGAGGACAACCCGTACGGCGATCTCTGGTACGACGCGCCGCCGCCGCCGCCGATCGCGAGCCACTGGCGCGCCGGCACGATCTATCTCGGCAGCTTCTCGAAAGTGCTCGCGCCGGGGCTTCGTCTCGGCTACGTCGTCGCGCCGCCGGCGGTCTTCGTCAAACTCGTCCAGTCCAAGCAGGCCGCCGACCTGCACACGCCCGGCTTCAACCAGCGGATCGTCCACGAGATCGTGCGCGGCGGCTTCCTCGACGCGCACGTGCCGACGATCCGGGTCCGCTATCGCGCTCAGCGCGACGCGATGCAGGCGGCGCTGGCGGCGCATCTGCCGAGCGCCGGCGCATCCGCGTGCCGCTGGCAGATGCCCGGCGGCGGGATGTTTTTCTGGGTCGAGCTGCCCACCGGCGTCGACGGCGAGGCGCTGCTCGCCAAGGCGGTCGAGCGCGGCGTCGCCTTCGTTCCGGGCGCGCCGTTCTTCGCCGCGGCGCCGCGCCGCAACACGATGCGGCTCTCCTTCGTCACCGTCGGCGTGGAGGCGATCGAGCGCGGCGTCGCGGCGATCGCCGCGGCGCTGGACGACCTCGGGCGCGATGCCGGCGCCGCCGCGCGTCCGCCGCGCAGCGCAGGAGCAAGGCGATGAGCCGCTTTGCGTTCGACCAGGTCGATGTCTTCACCGACACCGCGCTGCGCGGCAACGCGCTCGCCGTCGTCCACGGCGCCGATGCGCTCGCTGACGATCGCATGCAGGCGCTGGCGCGCTGGACCAACCTGAGCGAGACGGCCTTCCTGCTCGTGCCGACCGATCCTGGCGCCGACTACCGCGTGCGCATCTTCACCCCCGGCGGCGAGCTGCCTTTCGCCGGCCATCCGACGCTCGGCAGCTGCCACGCCTGGCTCGGCCGTGGCGGCGTGCCGAAGCACGCCGGCGAGATCGTCCAGCAGTGCGGCGTCGGCCTTGTCCGCATTCGCCGCCACGGTGCTGCGCTGGCGTTCGCGGCACCGCCGCTGGCGCAGAAAGAAGTCAGCGCCGACGACCTCGACGCCGCGCTCGCTGCGCTCGGCATCGGCCGCGAGCGGGTCGTCGCCGCGCAGTGGCTGCGGAACGGCCCGAACTGGCTGACGCTCCTGCTCGATTCGGCCGCGACCGTGCTCGCGCTCGCGCCCGACGCCGCGCGCATGCAGCGCTTCGCCGAGGTCGGTGTCGTCGGCCCGCATGCTCCCGGCAGCGAATGCGCGTTCGAGGTGCGCGGCTTCGTCTGCCATCCGACGCTGCACGAGGATCCCGTCACCGGCAGCCTCAACGCCGGCATCGCCGAATGGCTGATCGGCGCCGGCCGTGCTCCCGAGCGCTACGTCGCGGCGCAGGGGACGCGGCTCGCGCGCGCCGGCCGCGTCCGCGTCGCGCGCGAGGGCGGCACGGTGTGGGTCGGCGGCGAGTCGGTCACGTGCATTCGCGGCGACGTCGAGCTCTAACGTGCGCACCCGCCCGTGCGGGAGTGGGCGATTCGGCTCAGCGCCGGAGGCGCCAGGCGCGCACCAGCCCGCGCCATGCCGCCGACGCGACCGGGTCGCGCGCGCGCTGCAGCGCCAGGTAGCGGCGCAGCACGACCCACACGCTCGCCGCGAGCAATGCGGTGAGCGTGCTCGCGAGCACGATCAATGCGCGCAACGGCTTCGACTTGTGGTCGGGCACCTGCGCGATGTCGACCTGCTGCAGCGACGGCCCTTCCTTCGCCTCGTCCAGCTTGGCGAGCTCGTACTGGCGCACCATGGCTTCGAGCAGCGTCTCCTGCAGCTTCAGCTCGCGCCGCGCGCGCACGTATCCGATCGCGGCCTCGGGGATCTTGCCGACCGGCATGTCGACCGCGCTGCCGGGCGAGCCCCCCTGCGTCGACTCCATGCGCGCGAGCT
>DASXIP010000723.1:0-2276 GCA_036497875.1 Caldimonas sp. | reverse complement strand
GTCGTGCGAAACGACGCGTTCATGCTCGGCAGCTTCTTGAGCTGCGATTCGACGATGGGCCCGAACAGCCAGAGGTTCGAAAGCAGGACACGGTTCGCCCCGCCGATCTCGGGAGCGAGCGTCTCGAAGGTCTCGCGTCCGACCCCGCCGAGCACGAACGGCATCTGCTGCGTCTCGAGGCGTGCGAGCGCATCGCTCAGCATGCCGATCGCCGATGTGCCGGCGACCACGGGTGGCATCGACGAATGACCCGGCGTCGCGGTCGCGGTCAGCCGCAGGGTCAACGCACCCTTCTCGGCAACACCGACCAGCGCCGCCGGCTTGGTGAGCCCGGAAATCGCGCCCTCCATGACGAGCATGCCCTCGTCGATCGCCCAGCGCAACCGCGCGCCCCGCTCCTTGAAGAGCTTTGCGATCTGCGCCGCGCCGCGCTCGCCGCCGATCTCCTCGTCCTGGCCGAAGACGAGGTAGATCGTCTGGCGCGGCTGGAACCCGGCGGCGACGCGTAGCTCGACCGCTTCGAGGATCGACATCAGGTTGCCCTTGTCGTCCCAGGCGCCGCGGCCCCAGACGAGGCCATCCTTCTGCACCCCGGCGAAGGGCGCGACTTCCCAGTCGACTTCGGTGCCCGGCGCGATCGGAACCACATCCTGGTGCGCCATCAGCGCGATCGGCGCTGCCTGCGGATCGCTGCCGAGCCAGGTGTAGAGCAGGCCGTACTTGTCGATCACCTCGCGCTTGAGCGCCGCGTGCGCCTTCGGGAAGCTCGCCTGCAGATGCGCCTGGAGGCCGAGGAACTCGGCCGCGTTGGCGTCGATATCCGCTTGCGACGCGATCGTCTTGAAGCGGACAGCGCCGGCGAGCCGTTCGCTCGCCGCTGCCGCATCGACCGCGACCGGCGTCGCCGGAGCGACCGCCAACTGGCGCGACGACGTCAGCTCCGTCTTCAGGCCGACCGCGACGGCGAGCGCGACGACGACGAGCCCGAGGGCCGCAAGCCACTTGCGCATGGTCAGGCGTCAGCCGCTCAGCTGAAGGTCTTTCCTTCGGCCGCGAGCTTGGCGAGCAGCGGCGCCGGCTGCCAGAACTTCTGGTCGTCGTGCGGATTCGCGGCGAAGCGCTTCATCGACTGAGCGACGTTGAACAGGCCCTGCTGGTCGGCATAGTGCATCGGCCCGCCGCGGTGAAGCGGAAAGCCGTAGCCGGTGAGGTAGACCATGTCGATGTCGCTCGCCCGCATGGCGATGCCCTCGTCGACGATCTTCGCGCCCTCGTTGACGAGCGCGTAGACGAGACGCTGGACGATCTCCTCGTCGCTGATCTTCCGCGCCGTGATGCCGAGCTCGGCGCGGTGCTTCTCGATCATGTCGGTGACGACCTTGCTCGGGATCGCGTCGCGCTTGCCGGGCTGGTAGTCGTACCAGCCGGCGCCCGTCTTCTGGCCGAAGCGCCCCAGCTCGCACAGCAGGTCGGCGGTCTTCGAGTAGCGGATGTCGGGCTTTTCGACGTAGCGGCGCTTCCTGATGTACCAGCCGACGTCGTTGCCGGCGAGGTCGCCCATCCGAAACGGCCCCATCGCCATGCCGAATTTCTCCATCGCCTTGTCGACCTGCTGTGGCGTCGCGCCCTCCTCCAGGAGGAAGCCGGCCTGGCGCGAGTACTGCTCGATCATGCGATTGCCGATGAAGCCGTCCGTGACGCCCGAAACGACGGTCGTCTTCTTGATCTTCTTGCCGAGCTGCATCACCGTCGCGAGGACGTCCTTCGCCGTCTTCGCGCCGCGAACGACCTCGAGCAGCTTCATGACGTTGGCCGGGCTGAAGAAGTGCATCCCGATCACGTCCTGTGGCCGCTTGGTGAACGCCGCGATCTTGTTGAGGTCGAGCGTCGACGTGTTCGAGGCCAGGATCGCGCCCGGCTTCATCACTTCGTCGAGCGTCTTGAAGACCTGTTCCTTGACGGCCATGTCCTCGAACACCGCCTCGATGACAAGGTCGGCGTCCTTGAGGTCGTCGTACTTGAGCGTCGTCGACAGCAGGCCGATGCGCTCGTCGAGCTTGTCCTGCTTGAGCTTGCCCTTCTTGACCTGCGCCTCGTAGTTCTTGCGCATGATTCCGGTGCCCTTGTCGAGCGCTTCCTGCTTCATCTCGATCATGACCACAGGGATGCCGGCGTTCAGGAAGTTCATCGCGATGCCGCCGCCCATCGTGCCGGCGCCGATGACGGCGACCTTTCTGATCGGCCGCGTCGGCGTGTCGGCTGGAACGTCGGGGATC
>DASXIP010000722.1:0-2216 GCA_036497875.1 Caldimonas sp. | reverse complement strand
CGTTGCAGAACTCATTCCGTCAGCCAGTCGCTCAGCTCGTCGGCGTGCTCCTGCTCCTGGCCGAGGATCGATTCGAGGATGCGCCGCGTCGTCGAATCCTTGTCGCCGATCAAGTGGATCATCTGCGAGTAGGCCTCGATGGCGACCCGCTCGGCGACGAGATTGGCGCGGATCATCGCCTGCAGATCGGTCGACGCGTCGTAGTCGGCGTGGCTGCGCTCGAGCAGCGTCGCCGGCGCGAAGTCGGGCTCGCCGCCGAGCTGGACGATGCGCTCGGCGAGCAGGTCGCCGTGCGCGGTCTCCTCATTGGCGTGGACCAGAAACTCCTCGGCGATCTTCGGCGAGGCCACGCCTTTTGCAGTGAAGTAGTGGCGCTTGTAGCGCAGGGTGCAGACGATCTCGGTCGCCAGCGCGTCATTGAGCAGCCGGATGATGTCCTCGCGCCACGGCCCGTAGCTCGGCGTGACGGCGCCCTTCTCGATGCTTCGCTTGGCCGCCTCGAGCGCGCTCTCGTCGAGCTGCAACCGCTCGGCCGGCATCGCCGTTTTCCTGGAGGAGACGGCGCTCATTTGCTCGACACCGCTTTGGCCCCGAGCAGCGCAAACAGCAGCACCGCGACGAAGAGGACGAGGAAGACGACGAACAGGATCTTCGCGATCCCGGCAGCACCAGCGGCGACGCCGGTGAAGCCGAGCATTCCGGCGACCAGGGCGATGACCGCGAAGACGATGGCCCATTTCAGCATGAGAGTCTCCAGTCGGGCCTCGCCGGGGGTCCGGCGAGCGCGCATCGAGCTTGGAACGACTCTATCGACCGCAACGAGGCGCTTGCATCGGAGTCCCACGTCCCCGCCTGTAGGACAGGTGCGGGAACGGGCGTAGCCCGGCGCAGTCGGCAAAAAAAAACGCGCCGGAGCGCGTTTTTCAAAGACCCCACGGAGGGAGACCGGTCGAGTTCCGCGGAAGCGGGTTCGACAAGGGGCCGTTGGGAGGTAACCGATGACGCGTCTACGGCAATCCGGATGCCCGGGTCCGCTCGGCGGTCGTCCGCTCGGCGGTCGTGCCGGCAGCCGGGGTTGCCGACGTCTGGGCGGCCGGACGTTGCGCCCGCGGGTTGCGCGTGGCGTCACTCAACATCTGCAACCACGACTCGACCGGAATCCGGCGCAAGGCGTGGTTGGCGAGCTGCGGCAGCAGGCCGATGAGCAGCGCGGGCCTGAGAAGCCAGCGCCAGGGCTTGACGAGCGCGAACAAGGCGCCGACGCCGACCGCTGCGAGGATGAGGCCGACCGGATTGCGCTGCGCCACCGGCCGAACGAGCTGGCGGGTGGCGTCTTCGGCGATGACGCCGGCGGTGCGCAGCGGGTGCGTCTGCCACCAGTCCGCGATCGCCTCGAGAACGAGTGACACTCCCGGCAACTCGCGAATGCGGTCCAGCAACCGGTCGCCGAGGTCGCCGATCTTGTCGGGCAGCAACGACGGCCGCTTCGGCGGATGGGTCATCTCCATCATCGCGGCGCGCATGGCGCCGCGCGATGCCGCCAGGCGATCGGCCGCCGGCAGGTCCTTCAATTCGCGTCTTGCCTCGCTTGCTGCTTCTGTTGCCGCTTCCTTCGCCGCGTCCTCGGCCGCCGCGACCGTGGCGCGCGCGTCGGCGGCGACGCGCGCCTCGGCCGCGGCGACCCTCGCCGCGGTCGAAGGTGGGGCACGCGTGGCGTCTCCAGCCGGCGACAGCACGGTGCTCATGACGCACTCACCTCGCGCAGCATCGCCATGTCGGCGTTGAGCTGCTTCTTGAGGGTGTCGAACGCCTTCTCGGCCGGCCTGGCGCGAGCGACGACGATGCAGATCGCGCCGAGGACGAGCGGCGTCAACGGGACGACGACGAGCGCCCAGCCGGCCGCGTAATCGCTCGCCGGGACGGTGGCGCGCAGCATCAGCGCGACACCCACCAGGACGAGGCCGACGATCAGCAAGGCGGCAGCGCTCGCGTAGAGGCCGACGCGCGTCAGCAGCGACGACGAGATCTTGCCGACCTCTTCGCCGACGAGATCCGCGTAGGCCTCGACGTGGTCGCCGAGAAGCTGGGGCTGCGTCGCAGCCAGGCGCAGCAGGGGATGGATCATGAAGTCACCTCCGGCTGTTGCGCTGGGGTTCAGTCGCGCGAGCGGCCGGCGAGCATGCTGATCAGGCCCATCAGGATCGCGCCGGTCGCCG
>DASXIP010000721.1:0-2320 GCA_036497875.1 Caldimonas sp. | reverse complement strand
GATCTCGCGCAGCTGCGGGCTGAGCTCGAGGCCGTCGACGTCGATCACGAGCCGGTCGGGCGCGCTGGCGAGGAAGTGGCGCGCGCTCAGCGCCGCGTCGGACTCGATCGTCACCCGCGTGTAGTCGTCTGCCGGCCAGACACGGACCGCGACGATCGTCGCGCCCCATGCGATCTCGCGCGCACCGAGCAGCAGCGCGAGCGAACCCAGACGCCGGATCGCCTGCCGTCGCGAGGTCACGGCAGCAGCTCCCGGCCGGTCTCGCTCATCGCCTCGAAGCGTGCCGACCGCGCGTCGCCGCCGTCGCTCGGCGTGATCGAGACGCGCAGATCGCACCGCGGCAGGAGACCATCGGCCTTCTCGGGCCATTCGACGAGCTTCAGCCCAGGGCCGGCGAAGACGTCGCGAAAGCCGGCGTCTTCCCATTCGGCGGGGTCGTCGAAGCGGTAGAAATCGCAATGCGCGATCTCGAATGCTCCCGCCGCGTCGCTGGCGCGGTACGGCTCCATCAGCGTGTAGGTTGGACTCCTGATCGCACCCTCGACGCCGAGGCCGTGCAGCAGGTGGCGCGCGAAGGTCGTCTTGCCGGCGCCGAGCGGGCCGTGCAGCTCGATGAAGGCGGCGCGCAGGGCGGGGTGGCGGGCGACGCTGCGGGCAGTCGCGGCGCACGCCGCCTCGTCGGGCCAGACGGCGCTGCGCGTTTCTAGAATCGACGGTACAAGCGGCGACGACACCAGTGACCGATCCTCAACCTCTCGACGGTGCGACCTTGCTCGAGCAACTGCGCGAGTGGGGGCGGGCGCTCGGATTTTCCCAGATCGGCGTGGCCGGGATCGATCTTCACTCGGTAGAGCCCGGGCTCGCCGCATGGCTCGACAACGGCTTTCATGGCGAGATGGACTACATGGCGGTGCACGGAATGAAGCGCGCCCGGCCCGCCGAGCTCGTCGCCGGGACGCTCTCGGTCGTCACGGCGCGGCTCGACTACCTGCCGCAATCGACAGCGCCGGGCTGGCAGGTGATCGAATGGAGCCGCCTCGCCGATCCGCGCGCGGCGACGGTTTCGCTCTATGCCCGCGGGCGCGACTACCACAAGGTGCTGCGCCAGCGCCTTCGCCAGCTCGCCGACCACCTGGCCGAGGCGGTCGGGCCGGTCGGCCACCGCGTCTTCACCGACTCGGCGCCGGTGCTCGAAGTCGAGCTCGCGACGAGGAGCGGCATCGGCTGGCGCGGCAAGCACACGCTCGCGCTCGACCGCGACGCCGGTTCGATGTTCTTCCTCGGCGAGATCTTCGTCGACGTCGCTTTGCCCGAGACGGCAATGGTCGGCGCGCACTGCGGTACCTGCAGCGCGTGCATCGACATCTGCCCCACGCGGGCGATCGTCGCGCCGTACACGCTCGACGCGCGCCGCTGCATCTCGTACCTGACGATCGAGCACCGGGGTGCGATTCCGGTCGAGCTGCGCGCGGCGATTGGCAATCGCGTCTACGGTTGCGACGACTGCCAGCTCGTCTGCCCGTGGAATAAATATGCCCGCACGAGCCCGCTCGCCGACTTCGACGCCCGGCCAGCGCTCGACGCTCCGACGCTGCTCGAGCTCTGGTCGTGGGACGAGGCAGAGTTTCTGCGCAGCACCGAGGGCAGCGCGATCCGCCGCATCGGATTCGAGCGCTGGCAGCGCAACGTCGCGGTCGCGCTCGGCAACGCCCTCGCCGCGACCGCAGATCCCGCGATCGCTCCTGCGCTCGCCGCCCGCCGCGACGGCGCGAGCGTGCTCGTCCGCGAGCACATCGACTGGGCGCTCCGGCAAGGCGAGCGCGCGGCCGCGGCCGCGACGGCGGCGGCATGAGCGCCATGCGCAGCCATTGCTGCTCTGCGATGCGCCGAGTGTGCTCGGCCCTGATGGTGATCGCCGCGCTGCTGCCGGCGGCAGCGACCGCACAGGCGACGCCGCGTTGCGTCGACGACTGCACGCCGCGGATCGGCATCGTCTCGGCATTCGGCGCCGAAGCCGATCTCCTCATCGCCGAGACGCGTTCGCGACGGACGCTGACGATCGCCGGCCAGCGCTTCACGACCGGGGTCCTGCGCGGCAACCGCGTCGTCATCGTTCTCAGCGGCGTCAGCATGGTCAACGCGGCGCTGACCACGCAGCGCCTGCTCGATCGCTTCCGCATCGAGCGCCTGGTGATGAGCGGCATCGCCGGCGGCATCGATCCGGCGCGCCATGTCGGCGACGTCGTCGTTCCCGAGTCGTGGACGATGCCGATGGAGGTCTACTGGAACCACGATGCGTCGCTGCCGGCGCCGTGCGGCG
>DASXIP010000720.1:0-2395 GCA_036497875.1 Caldimonas sp. | reverse complement strand
GGCCAGGACCTCGACAAGACGACCAAGGTCAGCGACGCCGACATCCAGAAGGAATACGACAAGTTCAAGGCGCAGGCGAGCGGCACCGAGTACAAGGTCCACCACATCCTGGTCGAGAAGGAAGACGAGGCGAAGGCGATCATCGCCCAGCTCAAGGCCGGCGCGAAGTTCGAGGATCTGGCGAAGAAGAACTCGAAGGACCCCGGCTCGGCGCCGAACGGCGGCGAGCTCGACTTCGCGTCGCCGGCGTCGTACGTGCCCGAGTTCTCGCAGGCGATGGTCGCGCTGAAGAAGGGCGAGACGACCGAGACGCCGGTGAAGACCCAGTTCGGCTACCACATCATCCGCCTCGACGACACCCGCCCGGCGCAGTTCCCGGCGCTCGCCGACGTCAAGCCGCAGATCCAGCAGCGCCTCGCGGCGCAGAAGGCGCAGGCGTTCCGCGACGAGCTGCGCGCGAAGGCGAAGACCGACTACAAGTTCACAAACTGAGGCCGTCGCCCCGCCCGCCGCGGCTCAAGCAGCGGCGGTCTGGGGCGCGGGCACGGCGCCGACGCGCCCGGCCTCGATGTGCAGTTGCTGGTCGCAGCGCGCGGCCAGCCCGGCGTCGTGGGTGACGAGGACGAGCGTCGTCCCGGCCTCACGGTTGAGCTCGAGCATCAGCGCCATCACCGTTTCGCCGGTCGCGAAGTCGAGGCTGCCCGTCGGCTCGTCGGCGAGAAGGAGCATCGGCCGCACGACGAACGCGCGCGCCAGCGCGACGCGCTGCTGCTCGCCGCCCGAGAGCACGCGCGGATAGTGGCGCAGCCGCTCGCCCAGGCCGACCCGGCGGAGCATCTCGGTCGCCAGCGGTCTAGCGTCGACTCGTCCTTGCAGCTCGAGCGGCAGCATGACGTTTTCGAGCGCGTTGAGGTTGCCGAGCAGCTGAAAACTCTGAAAGACGAAGCCGACCTTGGCGGCGCGGACGGCGGCGCGCTCGTCCTCGCCGATCGCGAACAGGTCGATGCCGTCGAGGCGGACGGTGCCGCTCGTCGGCGTGTCGAGCCCGGCGATCAGCGACAGCAAGGTGCTCTTGCCCGAGCCCGACGCGCCGACGATCGCAACCGATCGCTGCCGCGGCAGGGTGAAATCGATCTCGTGGAGAATCGTCAACGTGCCGGTGGAGTCCTGCACGCGCTTGGTGAGGCGCTCCACGGCGATGATCGGCTCTGACATGAAGGACGGTGGCAGGTGGCGGTGACGCGCCGGCGTTGGCTGGCGCACTGTAGCGTGGCGATGGCGGCAGCAGCGGTCGCCGCCGCGATGCCCTCTCCCGCCGCCACGGCGAGCCGAACCATTCTCGTCGTCGGCGACAGCCTGTCGGCCGAGTACGGCCTGCAGCGCGGCAGCGGCTGGGTCGCGCTGCTCGAGCAGCGGCTCGCACGCGAACGCATCGACGCGACCGTCGTCAACGCAAGCATCAGCGGCGACACGACCGCCGGCGGGCTGGCAAGGCTGCCGGCGCTGCTGCGCGATCGCAGGCCCGCCGTCGTGATCATCGAGCTCGGCGGCAACGATGCGCTGCGCGGCCTGCCGCTCGAGACCACCCGCGACAACCTGCTTGCGATGGCACGTCTCGCGAAGCAGGCGCATGCCAAGGTGCTGATCCTCGGCATGCAGGTGCCGCCCAACTACGGCCGTGCCTACGGCGACCGCTTCGCGTCACTGTTCGCCGATGTCGCCAGCAAGGAAGGCACCGCGCTCGTGCCGTTCCTCCTGAAGGGCGTCGCCGACGGTCCCGAAGCCGAATCGATGTTCCAGGCCGACCGCTTCCACCCGCTCGCGAGCGCGCATCCGACGATCCTGGCCAACGTCTGGCCGGCGCTTGCCCCGCTTCTGAAGTAGCGGCGGCGCGGGCCGCTCGGCACCCGCGCTCAGCGCTGCTTCTCGCCCCTCTCGTCGCCCTTCTCGTCCTTGCGCTGTTCGCGGTTGCGCGGCGGCTCGGGGCGCGTCATGCGCTGCTCGCCGGGATGGGGCGCGGGCGCAGGCGGCGGCGCTGCCGCTTCGCGCACCGCCGGCGTGACCTCGCGCGGCGCTTGGTTGCGTGGTCCCGGAACCGCAACCTGCTTGGGCCCGCCGCGGCCGTCGGCCGCAGCTTCGCGCCCATGGGGAACCGGACGGCCCTCGCCGGCCTGCGCGCTGCGCGGCGCCTGGCCCGGCGGCGCGACCTGCGCTCGCGGTGGCTGGCCCGCGACCTCGTCACCTCGGCCAAGGCGGCCGTTCGACGGCTCGACAACACCGCGCGCGCCGACCGGCGGTCCGCCCTGCGGGACGCCGACCGCCGGCTTGGCGCCGACGTCGCGCGGCGGAGCCGGCGTCGCACCGACGATCGGCGGCGGCGGCACGCTTCGCTCGC
>DASXIP010000719.1:0-2753 GCA_036497875.1 Caldimonas sp. | reverse complement strand
CGGCGACGGCGGCCGACCTCTGTCGCTGCTGCTGAGTACCATACGGCGACCTGTCTGGGAGATGGTTCCGAGTGCCGCACGCCTTGCTCGTCGACGACGATTCCGACGCTGCCGAAACGATGGCGATGCTGATCGCCAACGAAGGCTTCAGCGTCGCCACGGCTGGATCGCTGCGCGACGCGCGGCGCCAGATCGCGTTGCAGGAGCCCGACATCGTCCTGCTCGACCTGATGCTGCCTGACGGCAGCGGCATGGAGCTGTTCAACGACGTCAAGCAGCTGACCAACACCGAACTGGTCCTGATCACCGGCCACGCCAGCCTCGAGACCTCGATCCAGGCGCTCAGGCTCGGCGCGGCCGACTATCTCGTCAAGCCGATGAGCCTGAAGCAGCTCCAGGGCGTGCTGTCGCGGGTCACCAGGCCCTCGACGCTGAAGGCGGCCGCCGGCGACATGCAGTCGGTGCTCGAAGCCGAGGGCCACTTCGGCGAGCTCTGGGGCCGCTCGCCGTCGATGCGCAAGATCTACCAGCAGATCGTCCGCGTCGCCGCCACCAACGTTTCGGTATTCATCACCGGCGAGAGCGGTACCGGCAAGGAGGTCGTCGCGCGCACCGTGCACGATCTCAGCCGGCGGCGCAGCCACCCCTTCCTCGGCCTCAACTGCGGTGCCATTTCGCCGCACCTGATGGAAAGCGAGATCTTCGGCCACGAGAAGGGGAGCTTTACCGGCGCCGATCGCCAGCATCTGGGCTTCTTCGAGCGCACCAACGGCGGCACGCTGCTGCTCGACGAGATCACCGAGATGCCGCTCGACCTCCAGGTCAAGCTGCTGCGCGTTCTCGAGACCGGCACCTTCATGCGCGTCGGCTCGACCCAGGTCCAGGAGACCGACGTCCGCATCATCGCCGCGACCAACCGCAACCCGGCGGAAGCGGTCGCCAGGGGCAAGCTTCGCGAAGACCTGCTCTATCGTCTCAACGTCTTTCCGATCCACCTGCCGCCGCTGCGCGAGCGGACCGAGGACATCCCGCTCATCGCTCGCCATTTCCTCGCCCAGATCGGCGAGCGCGAAGGCGCTGCCAAGCGGCTCGCCGACGATGTTCTCGAGAGGTTTGCCGCCTATCGCTGGCCCGGCAACGTCCGCGAGTTGCGCAACGTGGTCTATCGCGCCTACGTAATGACGACCGGCACGACGATCCGCGACGATGGCCTGCCGGTCGCGCCGGGGGGCGCTGCTGCCGAAGGCGCAGTGCCGAGCATCACCGTGCGGGTCGGCACCACGCTCGCCGAGGCCGACCGGTTGCTGACGCTGGCGACGCTCGAGCATCTCGGCCGCCACAAGGAGAAGACGGCGGCAGCGCTCGGCGTCAGCCTGAAGACGCTCTACAACCGTCTCAAGGAATACGCCGCCGACGACGGCGACCCGGTGAGCGAGCCCGGCGCTTTCGACGAGATTCGTTGACGCCGCTGCGCCGGCCGCTCAGTTTGGGCGGCCCGGGTACGAGCGCAGCAGGTTCGCAAGGCTCGCCGGGTTGAGCGGCTTGACGAAGAACGAGTCGAAGCCGGCGTCGAGTGCCCGCCGCTGGTCGTCGGCGCTCGCGTAGCCGGTGACGGCGGCGAAGACGACCGGCGCGCCCTTCAGTTTCTCGCGCATCGGCGCGACGAGGCGAAAGCCGTCCATTCCGGGCAGGCCGATGTCGCAGAGCACGATCTGCGGCCGAACCGTCTCGGCGATGCCGAGCGCTTCTTCGGCGCTCTTCGCGGTGCTGACCTCGGTTCCCCAGAGCTCCATCTGCAGGCGCAGGCTCTCGAGCGCATCGGCGTTGTCCTCGACGATGAGGACGCGGTAGCTCTCGCTCAGGCGCGGCACATCGTTCTCGCTCTGGGGGTCGATCGCGTCGGCCGCGACCAGCGGCAGCCAGAGGACGAACTCGCTGCCCTGGCCGGGGCCTTCGCTGAATCCCTCGACGTCGCCGCCATGCAGCTGCGCGATCCGGCGCGCCAGCGTCAGGCCGACGCCGAGGCCACCGAGCGTGCGGGCGAGCGTCTGGTCCTGCTGCGCGAACAGCTCGAACGCGTGCGGCAGGAATTCGGGATCGATTCCCGTGCCCTTGTCCTTCACCGAGACGTGGACCGTCCTCGCCGCGCGGCGGACGCTGATCGAGATCGTGCTCGGCTCGAGGCTGAACTTGGCCGCGTTGACGATGAGGTGCGAAAGCGCTTGGGCGAGCCGGCCGCGGTCGCCGCGCACGAACAGCCGCTCGTCGGGGACATCGACGTCGAGCTGGTGGCCGCCGGCGGTCAGCTTGTCGTGGCTGCTCGCGACCGCCGTCTGGACGATGCTCTCGACCGAGACCTGCTCGCGCACGAGCGTGATCTGGCCTTGTGCCGCGCGGGTGACGTCGATCAGCTCCTCGATCAGGTTGCCGAGCCGGCCGACCTGGCGCTCGAGGATCTCGCGTAGCCGGACCAGGATCGGATTGGCGTGCTCGAGTGTGCGCAGGACGCTCGCCGCGTTCGCGATCGGCGCGAGCGGATTGCGCAACTCGTGCGACAGCATCGCCAGGAACTGGCCTTGGCGACGCTCGGCGAGGCGCAACTGCTGGGTGCGCTCGGCGAGCGACTCCTCGAGCTCCTTCCGCTCATGGATGTCGACGCAGCTGCCGACGTAGCCGATCGCCGCGCCGTCGGCGCCGAAGCGTGGCACGCCGTTGTCAAGCATCCAGCGGTACTGGCCGTCGCGGCGGCGCAG
>DASXIP010000718.1:0-4313 GCA_036497875.1 Caldimonas sp. | reverse complement strand
CAGCTCGAGATCCTCGGCAACCCGCTCGTCGTCGTGAGCTCGCAGGAGCTGGTCAACGAGCTCTCGGACGAGTCGCGGTTCGACAAGCGCGTCGCCGGCGCGCTGCGCAACATCCGCGACTTCGCCGGCGACGGCCTCTTCACCGCGCGCACCGACGAGCCCAACTGGGCCAAGGCGCACCGGCTGCTGATGCCGGCGTTCGGCCCGATCGGCATCCGCGGCATGTTCGACCGCATGCTCGACATCGCCGAGCAGATGCTGCTGCGCTGGGAGCGCTTCGGCCCGGACAACGTCATCGAGGTCACCGAGGACATGACGCGGATGACGCTCGACACGATCGCCCTCTGCGCATTCGACTACCGCTTCAACAGCTTCTACCAGCGCGAGATGCATCCTTTCATCGGCGCGATGGTCGATGCGCTGGCCGAGGCGGGGGCGCGCACGCGCCGGCCCGGGCTGGCGAGCAAGATGCTGCTCAGGACGCGGCGTGCCTACGAAGACGACCTCGAGCTGATGCGCGAAGTTGCCGATGCGCTGATCGCCGAGCGCAAGCGCGACCCCGACGCGGCGCAGAAGAAGGACCTGCTCGGCCTGATGCTGCAGGGCAGGGACCCGGTCACGGGCGAGGGGCTGTCGGACGAGAACATCCGCTTCCAGCTCGTCACCTTCCTGATCGCCGGCCACGAGACGACGAGCGGGCTGCTCTCGTTCGCGACCTACTTCCTGGTCAAGAACCCGCGCGTCCTGCAGAAGGCGCGTGCCGAGGTCGACGCCGTCTTCGGCGACGCCATGCCGCGGGTCGACCATCTCGGCAAGCTCCGGTACACCGAGCAGCTGCTGATGGAAACGTTGCGCCTGTGGCCGACGGCGCCGGCGTTCCAGCTGCGCGCGCGCGACGATACCGTGATCGGCGGCCGCTACGCGATCACCCGGCGCGACACGGTGACGGTGCTGATTCCGATGCTGCATCGCGACACCGCGGTCTGGGGCGACGACGTCGAGGAGTTCCGCCCCGAGCGCTTCGCCCCCGAGCTGCTCGAGAAGATGCCGCCGAACTCGTGGAAGCCGTTTGGCAACGGTCAGCGCGCGTGCATCGGCCGGCCGTTCGCGATGCAGGAGGCGGTGCTGCTGATCGCGATGATCCTGCAGCGTTTCGACCTGATCGAGAACGAGCCGTCGTACCAGCTACAGGTTGCCGAAACGCTGACGCTGAAGCCGCAGGGCTTTCGCATCCGCGTCAAGCGCCGCGGCAGCGCGTCGTTCAAGGCGCGACCGGTGGTGATCGCGCCTGCCGTCGTTGCCAAGCCAGCGCCGAGCGCGACACCTCTGCTTGCGCCGGGCGAGCAGCCGACGCCGCTCTTGGTGCTGTTCGGCTCGAACACCGGCTCGGCCGAATCGTTCGCCGAGCGCATCGCGAGCGACGCCGCGGCGCAGGGCTACGCCGCCGAGGTCGCGCCGCTCGACGACCACGCCGGCAGACTGCCATCCGACGGCGCGGTGGCCATCGTCACGGCGTCGTACGAGGGCCAGCCGCCCGACAACGCGAAGCAGTTCGCCGCCTGGCTCGAGTCGCTCGCGCCGGGGGCGCTGCAGGGAGTTCGCTTCACCGTCTTCGGCTGCGGCAACCGGCAATGGGCGCGCACCTACCAGGCGGTGCCGAAGCGATTCGACGCCGCGCTCGAGGCCGCCGGCGCAACGCGCGTACGGCCACGCGGCGAGACCGACGCCGGCGGCGATTTCTTCGGTGACTTCGACCAGTGGTACGCGGGGCTCTGGAGCGACTTCGGCCATGCGCTCGGCAAGCGAGTCCAGGCAGCACCGACCGGAAGCCAGCTCGAAGTCGAGATCCTGAAGGCCGGCCGCACCGCGCTGCTTCGGCTCGCGGATCTGCAGCACGGCGAGGTCGTCGAGAACCGCGAGCTGGTCGACATGAGCTCGCCGCTCGGCCGCGCCAAGCGCCACATCGACATCGCATTGCCCGACGGCATGACCTATCGCGCCGGCGACTACCTCGCGGTACTGCCGCACAACCCGGTCGGCCTCGTGATGCGAGCGCTGAAGCGATTCGATCTCGCCTCCGACTCCCAGATCATCATCCGCAAGCCCCTCGGCAGCATCACCTCGCTGCCGGTCGACCACCCGGTCAACGTCAGCGAACTGCTGTTCCATTACGTCGAGCTCGCGCAGCCGGCGACGCGGGCGCAGGTGACGGCGCTCGCCGCGGCGACCGAGGCCGGTCCCGAGCAGGCGGAGCTGGCCGCGCTCGCCGCAGACGCCGCCTACCAGCGCGACGTTCTCGGCAAGCGGGTCAGCGTCCTCGATCTGCTCGAGCGCTATCGCTCGTGCACCCCCGGCCTGGCAGCCTTCCTCGACATGCTGCCGCCGGCGCGCGCGCGCCAGTACTCGATCTCGTCGTCGCCGCTCTGGAACGCGCGGCGCTGTACGCTAACGGTCGCGGTCGTCGACGCGCCGGCGCTCTCGGGGCGAGGTCGCTACCAGGGCATGGCGTCGTACTACCTCGCCAACTGCACGCCGGGAACGCGGGTCGCGATCGCGGTGCGGTCGTCGAACGATCACTTCCATCCACCGGCGTCGCCTGAAACTCCGATGGTGATGGTCTGCGCCGGCACCGGGCTGGCACCGTTCCGCGGCTTCCTGCAGGAGCGCGCGATGCAGGCGCAGAACGGCCGCAGCGTCGGCCCGTCGCTGCTCTTCTTCGGCTGCGATGACCCCGACGTCGATTTCCTCTATCGCGACGAGCTCGCAGCGTGGCAGGCTGCCGGCGTCGTCAGCGTGCGGCCGGCGTTCTACCGGCGGCCCCAGGGCGAGGTCACCTTCGTCCAGCACCGCGTTTGGCAGGATCGCGCCGACGTCGCCGAGCTGTTCCGGCGCGGCGCGAGCGTCTACGTCTGCGGCGACGGCCGCCACATGGCGCCCGCCGTGCGGCAGACGTTTGTCCGCATCTACCAGGAAGCGGCCGGCAAGACCGCCGACGAAGCCGAGGCGTGGGTCGACCGGATCGAGCGCGAAACCGGCCGCTACGTCTCCGACGTCTTTGCCTGATCGGAGGAAACCACGATGGCGACGCGAACCAAGATCAAGCTCGACCCGCTCATGATCGACGGCCACGACGTCGGCCGCGTCCTCATCACCGGAGCGTCGGCCGGCATCGGCGCCGAGCTGGCGCGCGAGTTCGCGCGCCAGGGCCACCGCCTGACGCTGGTCGCGCGCCGCCGCGCCAAGCTCGCCGCGCTCGCCGCCGAGCTCGAGGCGGAGTACTACGTCGACGTCCGCACCATCGTCCAGGACCTCACCAAGCCGACCGGCCCGGCCGCCGTCGTCAAGGCCGCGCGGGCCGATGGCGAAATCGGCATCCTCGTCAACAACGCCGGCGTCATCGACATCGGTCCGTTCGCGGCGAGCAGGACCGACAAGCTGGTCAATCTGGTCAACCTGAACGTGCGCGCGCTGACCGAGCTGACGAGCCTCCTCGTTCCCGGCATGGTCAAGCGCGGCTTCGGCCGCATCCTCAATGTCGCGTCACTGGCGGCGTTCCAGCCGGTGGCGGCGATGGCGGCGTACGCCGCGAGCAAGGCCTACGTCCTCGCGCTCACCGAGGCGATGTCGGAGGAGCTGAAGGGCAGCGGCGTGACGACAACGGCGCTCTGTCCCGGCGTGACCGACACCGACATGGCGACCGAGATCCAGGCCGGGTCACCCGCGGCCGCCAAGCTGCCGAAGCAACTCATCTCCGATCCGGCCGATGTCGCCAGGGAGGCGTACAAGGCGCTGATGGCCGGCCAGGTCGTCGTCGTCCCGGGCCTGCCGAACCAGATCACCGCTGCGCTGGCGCAGGTGACGCCGCATTGGCTGACGCGCTACCTGACCGGCCTCGCCGCGCGGCGCGCCGACTGGCTGAAAGGCTCCTGAGCGTCACCCGCGCGACGTCGTGGCGAGGGCCGCTGACTAGAATCGAACGATCGTTCTGATCCTCGCCTGCGGCGAGGAACTTCCCCGAGGACCTGCCATGAGTGCGAACTATGAAGTGCGCGGCGATGTCGCCGTCATCACGCTGGACAACCCGCCCGTCAACGGTCTCGGCTACGACACCCGGCGCGGCATCATCGACGGCCTCGACCGTGCGCTCGCCGACGCCAAGGTGAAGGCGATCGTCGTCACCGGCGCCGGCAAGGCGTTCTCCGGCGGCGCCGACATCCGCGAGTTCGGCTCGCCGAAGGCGATCGCCGAGCCGAACCTGCTCTCGCTCATCGCCGCCTTCGAGGCGAGCCCGAAGCCGATCGTCGCGGCGATCC
>DASXIP010000717.1:0-11517 GCA_036497875.1 Caldimonas sp. | reverse complement strand
CCACGCCGCGTGGGCGGCGAGGCGCTGCCGGATGTCGACTGGCTGCGCGACCTGGATCACGCGCTCGCGGGTGGCGACGCCGAACGTGCGCCAGGCGCGGCCGTCGACGTTGAGCGTCGCCAGGCCGAGCAGCGCGCGCGCAGGCAACGACGCATGAGGGCGGGAGGCGTAAATATTGCGGCCGTCGACGGTCCAGATCTGGATCACGAAGTCGAGCTGCGTGTCGGCCAGCGAGTCAGCCTGCGCCGGCTCGATCTCGCCCTGGTCGCGCAGCGAGAGCGCCATCTGCTGCAACTGGTAGTCGAACAGCGCCTCGGTCTCGCCGAGAACGTTGTGATACGTGATCGCCGCCATCACGGCTGCGGCGAGCGCAAGCAGGCCGACCAGCGAGACCAGCAGCCGGAGGCGAAGCGAGTTCATCGGCGATCGCCGGTGTCGATGAAGTAGCCGACGCCGCGCATATTGCGGATGAAATCAGCGCCGAGCTTCCTGCGCAGCTGGTGGATATAGACCGAGACGGCGTTGCTCTCGATCTCCTCGCCCCAGCCGTAGAGGCGATCCTCGAGCTGCGCCCGCGACAGCACCGCGCCCGGCCGCGTCATCAGCGCCTCGAGCACCGCATACTCGCGCGCCGAAAGCGGCACCGGCTGACCGTGCAGCGAGACCCGACGCTGCGCCGGATCGAGCGTGACAGCGCCCTGCGCGAGCACCGGCTCGGCGCGACCGGCATGCCGACGCAGCACGGCGCGAATGCGGGCGGCCAGCTCGTCGAACTCGAACGGCTTGACGAGGTAGTCGTCGGCACCAGCGTCGAGCCCGGCGACGCGGTCGCCGCGCGCGTCGCGCGCGGTAAGCACGATCACCGGCGTCGCGTCATGGCGCGCGCGCAGCGCCCGCAGCACCTCGAGGCCGTCGGCCGGTCCGCCTGCCGCGCCGCGCGGCAGGCCGAGATCGAGCAGGACGAGATCGAAACGTTCGCTCGCGAGCGTGCCGTCGGCAGCGGCGGCGTCACGCACCCAGTCGACGGCGAAGCCTTCGAGGCGAAGCGTCCGCTGCAGGCTCTCGCCGATCATCCGGTCGTCCTCGACGAGCAGAAGTCGCATAGCCCGACGAGGATAGCCCGAGCCCGCTCTGACCACGGCCGCGGCCGCGGGACAATGCGGGCAATGGACCCGCCCCGGCCTTCAGCCGCCCCGGCGCCGACCGCAGGTTCCGCCGCAGCGGCGGCGCGGCCCCGTGTGCTCGTCATCGGCTGCGGCTTCGGCGGCATCGAGGCGGTGCGGGTCCTGTCGAAGGCGGCGGTCGAGATCATCCTCGTCGATCGCACCAACCACCACCTGTTCCAGCCGCTGCTCTATCAGGTCGCCACCGCCGGCCTCAGCGCGCCGGCGATCAGCGCGCCGATTCGCCACGCGCTCAGGCGCGAAATGCACCGCGGCAACCTGACGATCCTGAAGGCCGAGGTGACAGCGATCGACATCGACGCGCGCACCGCCCTTGTCGACGGCGGCGACCGGATCGCGTGGGACCACCTGATCGTCGCCGCCGGCGCGACCCACAGCTACTTCGGCCACGACGACTGGCAGCGCCATGCGCCGGGCCTGAAGACACTCGCCGACGCCTTCGACATCCGCGCGCGCATGATTGGCGCCTTCGAGCGGGCCGAACGCACCAGCGACGCCGCCGAGCGCGAACGCTGGCTGACCTTCGTCGTCATCGGCGGCGGGCCGACCGGCGTCGAGATGGCGGGGACGATGAGCGAGATCGCGCAGCACACGCTCAGGGACGAGTTCCGCCGCATCGACCCGACGAGCACCCGCGTCATCCTCCTCGAGGGCACGGCGCGCATCCTCGGCAGCTTCGTCGAGAAGCAGTCCGCGCGCGCGCGTGCCCAACTCGTGCGGCTCGGCGTCGAGGTGCACACCGAGACGCTCGTCACCGCGATCGATGCCGAGGGCGTCGAATGCGAGGCGACGGTCGACGGTAAGCCGCACCGCGAGCGCATCGCGGCGCGCACCGTGATCTGGGCGGCAGGGGTCGCCGCCTCGCCGCTCGGCGCGCAATTGGCGCGCGGCAGCGGCGCCGCGCTCGACCGTGCCGGTCGCGTCGTCGTCGAGCCTGACCTCGGCCTGCCCGGGTATCCGGAGGTCTCGGTCGTCGGCGACCTCGCCAGCGCGCTCAGCCATGCGCCCGGAGGAACATCCCCGGTTCCTGGCGTCAGCCCGGCCGCCAAGCAGATGGGGCGCGCCGCCGCCGCGAACATCGTGCGCCGGCTGCAGGGGCTTGCGACACGACCGTTCCGCTATCGCGACTACGGCAATCTGGCGACCGTCGGCCGCAAGGCAGCGGTCGTCGAGCTTGCCGTTCCCGGTCTCGGGACGTTGCGCTTCGCCGGCCTCGCCGCGTGGCTGTTCTGGCTGTTCGCCCACATCTACTTCCTGATCGGCTTTCGCAGCCGGCTGATCGTGATGGTCGAGTGGGCCTGGGCGTACTTCACGTACGAGCGCGGCGCGCGCGTCGTCGCCGAGCCGGCGCGGCCACCCACGTCGCCGCCGCGCTCCTAAACTCGCGACCTCCAAGCAGGACCACCGCCATGGACACGCGCACCTCTCCCGCCCGTCTTCGCATCGAGCGCATCCAGGAGCTGCTGCGCGAGAGCGGCTGCGCAGCCGTCGTCGTGCCGTCGAGCGACCCGCACCTGTCGGAATACCTGCCCGAGCGCTGGCAGGCACGCCGCTGGGCATCGGGCTTCAACGGCTCGATGGCGACGCTGATCGTCACCACCGAGCGCGCGGCGCTGTTCGCCGACAGCCGCTACTGGGTGCAGGCCGAGCGCGAGCTTGCCGGCAGCGGCATCGAGCTGGTGCGGATCCCGACCCCGGCCGCGGCGCAACACATCGACTGGCTGTGCGCGAATGTCGCGCGCGGCGCGACGGTCGCGGTCGACGGCAGCGTGCTGGCGCTGGCGGCATCGCGCCAGTTGCGCGAGCGTCTCGAGGCCTGCGGCGTCACGCTGCGCAGCGACCTCGATCTCGTCGACCGCGCCTGGCCGGAGCGACCCGCCGCGCCCGTAGCGCCGGTCTACGAGCACCGCGGCCCCGAAGCGCCGCATGCGCGCAGCGACAAGCTCGCGCAAGTTCGCGCCGCGATGCGCGACCTCGGCGCGACGCACCACTTGGTCTCGACCGTCGACGACATCGCGTGGCTGCTCAACCTGCGCGGCGCCGACGTCGCCTACAACCCGGTCTTCCTCGGCCACGTGCTGCTCGACGCGCGCGCGGCGACGCTCTTCGTTGGCGCCGGCAAGGTCGACGCCGCGCTCGCGAGCACCCTCGGCGGCGACGGCGTTGCGATCGCACCCTACGAAGCGATCGACGCCACGCTCGCCGCGCTGCCCGCTGCAGCACGACTTCTCGTCGACCCGCGACGAACGACGCTCGGCCTGGTCGAAAAGACACCGGCAACGAAGATCGAGGCGATCAACCCGAGCACGCTCGCCAAGAGTCGGAAGAGCGCTGCCGAAGCCGCCAACGTCCGCCGCGCGATGGTCGAGGACGGCTTGGCGATGTGCGAGTTCTATGCCTGGTTCGAGGCCCAGCTGTCCGAGCCGACGCGGCGGGCGCCGATCACCGAGCTGACGATCGACGAGAAGCTCACCGAAGCGCGTGCCAGGCGCCCGGGCTATGTCGGCCCCAGCTTCGCGACCATCGCCGCTTTCAAGGCGAACGGCGCGATGCCGCACTATCGCGCGACGCCCGAGTCGCACGCGACGATCGAAGGCGACGGCCTGCTGCTCGTCGACTCCGGCGCGCAGTACCGCGGCGGCACGACCGACATCACGCGGGTGTGGCCGATCGGCCGCCTCGGCGACGCCGAGCGGCGCGACGTCACGATCGTCCTGCGCGGCACGATCGCGCTCAGCCGGGCGCGCTTTCCGCGCGGCACGCCGGGGCCGATGCTCGATGCGATCGCGCGCGCGCCGCTCTGGGAGAACGGCCTTGATTTCGGCCACGGCACCGGCCACGGCGTCGGCTATTTCCTCAACGTCCACGAAGGGCCGCAGACGATCTCGCGCGCCGTCGCCGAGCCGGCGATGGCGATGGAGGCGGGCATGATCACGAGCATCGAGCCCGGCGTCTATCGCCCCGGCCAGTGGGGCGTCCGGGTCGAAAACCTCGTCCTCAACGTGCCGGCGACAGACACCGGCAGCGAGTTCGGCGAGTTTCTCGAGTTCGAGACCCTGACGCTGTGCCCGATCGACACGCGCTCGCTCGACCGCACGCTCCTGCGCAGCGACGAGATCGCCTGGCTCAATGCGTATCACGCGACCGTCGCCGAGCGCCTCGCTCCGGGCCTCACGGGCGCCGCGCTCGACTGGTTGCGCGCTCGCACCACCGCGTTCTGACGCGCCGCGGCCGCCGCCGCCGCCGACCGCCCGTCCGGGTTTGCCGACAAGCGTGCATTTTCAACGCCGATGCCCGGCGTCGGCCGGGAATCGCCGGGCAAGCCGATAGTCTGCCGCGACACCGCCCGGGAAGACCCCGAAGGCGCTCAAGGTGCCGCTCGCGGTACCGAAATTGGAGGGTCGGTGTTCCCGCGGGGGGATCACTCGCCACCTTGCGGCAGGAGCGGGCCAGCTCTCTTCATGAACGTCTCGGAAAGCCACCCGCTGCTGCCCTCGGTCGTGGGCTTCGTGATCAGCGCCGTCCTGCTCTGGCTCGCGTCAGAAGTCTTCGCGGCCGCGCGCACGCGTGCGCGCGGCTCGATGCGGCGCCTGAAGGGCTGTGCCATCCTTCTCGCTGGTTTCGGCTTGTGGTGGCCTGGCCATTTCATTGCCCCCCTCGGCGACGCCAGCGGCAGCGGGCTCGGCCTGCCCGTCGGCGCGCTCGCCTGGGCGCTCGCCGGCCTCGCATTCGGAACCGCCGTCGCCGCGACCCGGCGCACGCTGCCGGCGTTCGCCGGCCTCGCCGTCGTCACGCTCCTCCTCGCCTACGGTCACTCGGTGTTCGCGACGCCTGCCCTGTTCCGCGCGACGGCCCCCCTCGGCCCGTGGGGCCCGGGCCTCGCGGTCTTCTTCCTGGCAACGACGCTGGTCGGCCTCGGCCTCGAGTTCAAGCCGAGCAAGAAGCTGCTCGCGATGCGGATCTGCGCCGCGACGCTGTGCGCGATCCTGCTGACGATCGCCGCATCGGCGGCGGCCGACGGCGAGGCCGCGGCGACTTCGCCCTGGGCCGAAGCGCTCCTCGTCGGCGCGCTGATCGCCATTGCCCTGACGATGCTCGACGCGCTGCGCGGCGCCGGTTCGCGCGACGACGAGCCGGCACGCCGCCCGACGAGCGCCGGCGCGGTGCCGACGGTCGACAGCCTGACCCAGCTGCCGACCCGCGTCTACTTCGAGGACCGCCTCGCTGCGGCGGCGACCAAGGCCGATGCCAACGCGAGCCGGCTCGCGCTGCTCTTCATCGACCTCGACGGCTTCAAGCCGGTCAACGATACCTACGGCCACTCGATCGGCGACCTCGTCCTCGAGCAGGTCGGCCAGCGCCTGAAGGCGATGTCGCGCGGCAAGGACGTCGTCGCCCGCGTCGGCGGCGACGAGTTCCTGCTGCTGCTCACCAACGTCACGTCGCAGGAGGCGATCGCGCATGTCGCCGACCGGCTGATCCAGGGCCTGTCGGCGCCCTACGCCGCAGAGGGCCGCGAGGTCATGATCTCGTGCTCGGTCGGCATCTCGACGTACCCCGATGGCTGCAGCCACGCCAAGCTGATCGCGCGCGCCGACGCCGCGATGTATGCGTCGAAGCGCTCGGGCGGCTCGACGCACTGCTTCTACTCGAGCGCGATGGATGCCGACGCCGAGGCGCAGTTCGAGCTGCTGCGTGACCTGCGCAAGGCCGTCGTCACCAAGGAATTCGAGCTCCTCTACCAACCGAAGATCGACGCCAAGAGCGGCAAGGTGACCGCGGTCGAAGCGCTGCTGCGCTGGAAGCACCCGACGCGCGGGATGCTGCTGCCGAGCGCGTTCATCCCGATCGCCGAGCGCTTCGGCCTGATCGGCCAGATCGGCAACTGGGTGATCGAGGACGCCTGCCGGCAAAGCCGCCAGTGGCGCGAGAAGGGCGTGCGCATGCGCGTCGCGATCAATCTGTCGGCGCACCAGATGCGCCAGGAAGACATCGTCGAGCGCATCACGGGCGCATTGCAGGCGCACAAGATCCACCCGTCGCTGCTGACCTGCGAGATCACCGAATCGGCAGCGATGGAGGACACGAAGACGACGCAGGCGACGTTCCGTCGCCTCGGCGAGCTCGGCACGCACCTCTCGATCGACGACTTCGGCACTGGTTACTCGAGCCTCAGCTACTTGAGGAAGCTCCCCGCCGAGGAGCTGAAGATCGACCGCAGCTTCATCATGGACCTCGAGCACAGCGCCGACGCCCGCGCGGTCGTCGATGCCGTCATCAAGCTCGCCCACGCCCTCGGCCTCAAGGTCGTCGCCGAAGGCGTCGAGAACCAGCGCCAGCAGCACGTCCTCGTCCAGATGGGTTGCGACGAGCTGCAGGGGTTCCTGTTCGCCAAGCCGATGTCGGCGCGCGCCCTGATGCTCTGGGCGGTCAACGATCGCTCCGAGGGCGCCTCGGTGTTCAAGCCGTCGCTGTTCGACGAAACCCGGCAATCCGACCCCGCCGGCGCCGCCCGGCGGGCCTGACCAGGGCCCGCCGACGCCCGCGGACCCCCCGCCGCGGCGGCTTCGTCGGCCGAAGACGCGACTCGTCGGACCGAAAACGCGCTTCGTCGCATGTCGCTGGGAAGGTGCGTTCCGCCTCCCTACATTGCCTGTCAACGCGTCAGCCGATGCGCCAGACAGAAGGAGCCGATCATGACCAACGACAACCTGTTTTCCGCCGTCGTCACCTTCAGCCTGATGGCCGGCGCGACGATCGCATTCGGCGCCGACCTGGTTCAGTCCAGCCCCGCGCCGACCGCCAAGCAGATGGCGACGCTGCCGACCGTCACGGTCGTCGGCAAGCGGATCGCCGCGACCGACCGGATCACGCTGCCGACCGTGACAGTAACCGGCAGGCGCGCTGCGCTGACCGAGGTCGCCGCCAACACCCGGACCGTCGAGCAGCAGACCGAGTGCGCCGAAGGCGGCTGAAGCAGCTCCTCGATCCCGCCGCAACGGCTGCCTTCGGGCGGCCGTTGTCGTTTCGAGTCGGCGGTATCGCGTCGCCGGCCGACACAGCCGCAGTGCAAGAGCGTTCGTCGGCGTGCAGCGCGCCTCATCGCCGCCAATCTGCGCTTCGTCGCAAGTCGCTGGCACGGCGCCGGAGGGCTGCCTACATTCACTGCCAACGCATCACCCGATGCGCCCGGACAGAAGGAACCGATCATGCGCACCGAAAACCTCTTCTCCGCCATCCTGACGTTCGGCATGCTGGCGGCCGGCGCGGTCGGCTTCGGCGGCCAGCTGCTCGCCACGCGACAGGCGGTCGCCACGCTGCCGACGGTGACCGTCATCGGCCACCGGGTCGCCGAAGTCGACCGGGTGACGATGCCGACGGTGGTGGTGACCGGCCGGCGCAGCGCACCGACCGAGGTTGCCATCGAGACCGAGACCGTCCAGCAACGCGTGCAGTGAGCGGAAGGCCGTCCCCCGGCGGCCCTCCGTCCTCACCGCAACGGCCGCCTTCGGGCGGCCGTTGTCGTTTCGTGAGCTTGCCGCCGACGTTGCGCAAGCATGCGCGGTGGCGCGGGGCGGCCGCCCACGCTTCGGCAGCGCTGCGCGCTAGGCGCCGTTGCGCTGCAGCCGCGCGGCGAGGGCCTGCTCGAGCGTATCGGCGCTATCGGCGAGGTGCGCCTTCGTCTCTTCGCTCAGGCCCGGGCGGTGACTCGCGACGCGAATCTTCTCGAGCAGCGCGCGTGCCTGTGCCCGCACCGTGCTGCGGGTGTCGGCGCGTGCTGCCGCGCCGGGGCGAACCAGCAGCGCAGCGATCCGGTTGACGTGGTCGCGCTGCACCTCGCGGCGCAACGGTGCGATCTCGCCGCGGCCGTCGAGCTCGCTCCAGACGGCCTGCGTGAGACGGCCGTACAGCTCGGGCATGCGCAGCGCACGCGTCGTGCCGGTCGGCGCCTTCTCGCTGCTTTCGAGGAGACGGGTCGCGACGCTGTCGCTCATCAGGACGGCGAGGAGCGCGCGCTGCAGGCCGAGCACCTGCTCCGACGGCGAATAGTCGGTCTGCGCCGAGCCGTCGCCGGCGCGCAGCGCCTCCAGGCGCTCGCTGAAGTCGGTGCCGAGCTTCCTCTGCAGCGCCGGCGTGACGCGAAAGCTGTCGGCGGCGAGAAGGCTGCCGGTGATGAGATCAAGCGCATCGCGCTGCTCTGCCGCCGGCACCGGCGTCAGCGGGTCGCGCCCGGTGCCCGGCGCGTCGCGCACGGTGCGGACGCCGCCAATCTGGCGCGATAGCACGTTGGCGGCGCGGGCGACGTCGCGCAGCGCGTAGCTCACCGAGCGCTTGAGGACGTTGTAGTCCTGGTCGGGTCGAAGCGTCCTCGTCTCCTGGCGCTTGAGCAACTCCTGCGCGATCGTGATCCGCTTCTTCGCGAACGCGATGACGTCGCTGCCGAGGTCGAACTGCAGCGTCTCCGGATCGACGCCGATGAAGTTGTCCTCGTCGGTGCCGTAGGCGAGCAGCGGCTCGGCGCTGCGGCCGGCGATCTTCTCGAGCGCGGCGCGCTCGTCGGCCGCCGTCAGGCCCGATGGCAGCGGCCGGTATGCGTATTCGATCGCCCAGTAGTCGTAGGGACCGAGGGTGTCGTTGAACGGCGTTCCGTAGTGGTCGCGCGGCTCGTCGTCAGCGTTGAGATTGATCGGCGCGTACTCCATCACCGAGCCGGTGATGCCGTGCTCCTTGGTGAACACCGGGTCGGCGAGCTGCTGCTGCGTGTAGACGCGCGAGGCGCGAAAGTTGTGGCGCAGGCCCAGCGTATGGCCGACCTCGTGCATCGTCACGTCCTTCAGGTAGGCGTTGACGAACGCCTCGGCCTCGGCGCTGCCGGGCTCGAGATCGCCACGCGCCTCGAGGACGTCGGTGGCATAGGTCATCTGCTCGGCCGCCGACTCGCCGTACGTGCAGACGCGGCCGGCGAGGAGCCGTGCAATCTCCTCGGGGGTCGCGTCGGTGCTGCCGAACGGGTTGTCGATGCCGCTCGCCGACAGGATCTGCGAGCGGGCGGCGCGGATGTTGCGCGACGACAGGCTCTCGATGCCGATGTCGGCGTCGAGGATCTCGCCGCTGCGCGGGTCGACATGGCTCGGCCCGATCGCACCGAAAGTCGGCGACGCGTTGGTCATCCAGCGGATCGATGCGCGACCGTAGTCGAGCGTGTCGAAGTCGGCGTTCTCAGGCTGGACCTCGACCCGGATCGCGTTCTTGAAGCCGATCTTCTCGAACGCCTTGTTCCATTCGAGCACGCCGGCGGTGATCGAGGCGCGGTACTTGAGCGGGATCGTGTGATCGAGCCAATACACGATCGGCTTGACCGGCTCGGAAAGCGCTGCGTCGGGGTCCTTCTTCTCGAGCCGCCAGCGGTTGACGAAGCGCTGCCGGGGCGTGCGCTGCAGGTCGTTGCTGAAGTCGTAGCGGCCGCTCTCGAAGTAGCCGACGCGCGGATCGGCGCGACGGCCGTGCATCGGCTCGGCCGGCAGGCGCGCCAGCGAGTAGTGAATGGTCAGAAAGAGGCTGCGCGGGTCGGGCAGCGAGCGCGGCGCCGACGGTGCCAGCGCCGGCGGCATTCCCGGCTGCGGAATCGAGATCGACGCCGTCGCATAGTGGCCGAGCACCTCGAGGACGACGGCGTCCGGCGTCGATCGGACCGTCGTGATTGCCGAGTTGCGGGCGTCGAACGCATAGCCCTGGCGATACGTGCGCTGCAGGTCCATGCCGAAGCCGAGCAGATCGGCGAGAAAGAGCGCGTTCGCCTCGACCAGCACCGCCTTGTGCTCGGGCTCAGGCAGGCTCAGCACCGGCGCACTCCCGAGCAGGCTCGGCGAATAGCCGGCCTCGATCGCTGCCGCTTCCGGCGTGCCGGCCTTGGCGACGTAGCCGGTGTTCAGCCAGATCATCTGCACCTGGTTGTGGATGCGGCGGAACTCGATGATGCCGTCGTCTTCCATCAGGCCGCCGTAGAAGTTGCGCTCGCCGATCCCGGTCTTCAGCTTCGGCGAGAGGAAGAACGGCTTGTCGAAGTCGTCGGGCTTGAGCTCGAGCCAGACCTTGTCGTCCTTCTGCCAGAACGCGATCACGCCGTCGCTGCGCTTGGCGTCCTTGACGACGTCGGCGAACGGCCTGAGGCCGCCGATCGCAGCGGCCACCGGCGGCGCGCCCGGCGGCCTGAGGCCAGCGGCGGCGCCGCCAGGTCCGGTCGGGCCCGCCGGTGCCGACGCACCGGGCGCCGGCGCAGCAGCGCCGGTGACGAAGGTCTGAAATGTCGTGCAGCCGGCCAACACGGCGCTGGCGGCGATGACCAGGCCGAGCGCGCGGAGGGGAGTGAGACTCAACGTGGACATGCGGGAAGCCCTCGGCGTGGCGAGCGAGAAGCGGATTCGATGGTAAGGCGGTGAATTGGTTCGCGAAATGGGCGGAATTCGCGTCCGCACTGCACCGCCGGTCATCGCAGAACCTTGGCGAGACTCTCGTCAAGTCCCTAGTGCATCGGCCGGAAGCGCAGCCGCTTCGGCTTGGCGCCTTCCTCGCCGAGGCGCTTCTTCTTGTCGGCCTCGTACTCCTGGTAGTTGCCGGAGTAGAAGAACCACTTCGAGTCGCCCTCGGCGGCGAGGATGTGGGTCGCGATGCGGTCGAGGAACCAGCGGTCGTGGCTGATGACGAGCACCGAGCCCGCGAACTCGAGGAGGGCATCCTCGAGCGCACGCAACGTCTCGACGTCGAGGTCGTTCGACGGCTCGTCGAGCATCAGCACGTTGGCGCCGATGGCGAGCGTCTTGGCGAGGTGCAGCCGGCCGCGCTCGCCGCCGGAGAGGCTGCCGACGAGCTTCTGCTGATCGTTGCCCTTGAAGTTGAAGCGGCCGAGGTAGGCACGGCTCGGCATCGTGAACTTGCCGACGACCAGGTTGTCGAGGCCGCCGGAGACGTCCTGCCAGACGGTCTTGTCGTTCGCGAGGTCCTCGCGGGTCTGGTCGACGAACGCCATCTTCACCGTCGGCCCGATCTTGACGGTGCCGCTGTCGGGCTGCTCCTTGCCCGAGATCATGCGAAAGAGGGTCGACTTGCCGGCGCCGTTCGGACCGATGATGCCGACGATCGCGCCCGCCGGCACCTTGAAGCTGAGCTCGTCGATCAGCAGCCGATCGCCGAAGCTCTTGCTGACGTTGTCGAACTCGATCACCTCGTGGCCGAGGCGGTCGGCGACCGGGATGAAGATCTCGTTGGTCTCGTTGCGCTTCTGGTACTCGATGTCCGAGAGCTCCTCGAAGCGGGCCAGGCGCGCCTTGCTCTT
>DASXIP010000716.1:0-2625 GCA_036497875.1 Caldimonas sp. | reverse complement strand
CTCGCGGAAGTGGGGACGATGGAAGACTACCTGCGTTGGCTCAACGACGTCGTGCGCAGCGCCCGTGGCGGCCATGTCCAGCCGCTGTACGGGATCGGCCTGGAGCAGGTCCTCACCGAGAGCATCGTGCCGACGCTCGGGGGCTATCGCGGGATGGGTCCGGTGCGCGTCGGCAACCAGGCGTTCGAGCACTTCCAGTACGACGTCTACGGCAACATCGTTCTCGGCGCGTCGCAGGCGTTCTTCGACCACCGTCTGTTCCGTCGCGCCGATCTGCGCGACTTCGCCGAGCTAGAAGTCATGGGCGAACAGGCCTGGCGCTTTCATGATCAGCCCGACGCCGGCATGTGGGAGCTGCGCACCCGGGCTCGCGTCCACACGTCGTCGTCGCTGATGTGCTGGGCTGCCTGCGATCGCCTGGCGAAGATTGCCGCCGTCATCGGCAAGGCCGCGAACCAGGCAACGTGGCGCACCCGCGCCGACACGATTCGCGCCAAGATTCTCGAGCAGTCGTGGAGCGAGAGTCGGCAGGCCTTCGTCGAGAGCTTCGGCGGCAAGGACCTGGATGCAAGCGTCCTGCTGATGGCCGAGGTCGGCTTCATCGACCCGCGCGACCCGCGCTTCACCAAGACAGTCGACGCGCTCGAGAGCGCGTTGTGCGACGGGCCCTTCATGCGTCGCTACGAAGCGCCCGATGACTTCGGCAAGCCCGAGACCGCGTTCAACGTGTGCTCGTTCTGGCGGATTGACGCGCTGGCGCGGATCGGCCGCATGACGCAGGCGCGCGAGATCTTCGAAGCCATGCTGGCGTGCAGCAACCACGTCGGCCTGTTGTCGGAGGACCTGCACGTGGCGAGCGGCGAGCTGTGGGGAAACTTCCCGCAAACGTATTCGATGGTCGGCGTGATCAACGGCGCCGTTCGCCTGTCCAATCGCTGGGACACCGTGGTGTAGGAGCGCGCGATGACGACCGTCATCGGTGCCCCGTATCCCCGGCTGCTCGGCGACGTCGGCGGCACGCACGCCAGGTTCGGCTGGGTCCAGGAAGCGGGCTCGGACATCACGGCGGTCGAGTCGGTTCTGTCCAACGACGAGGCCGGCCTCCAGGCGGCCATTGCCGACTATCTGGCCCGCCACGGGCGGGCACGACCGCGGTCGTGCGCGATCGGCATTGCCGCGCCGGTCACCGGCGATGTCGTCGCAATGACCAACCGCACCTGGACCTTCTCGGTCAGCGACCTGCAACGCAGCCTCGGCCTCGACCGCATCCTCGTGATCAACGACTATGCGGCGCTCGCCCATGCGCTCGGCGGCGTGCGGCCCGACGAGGTACGGCGGGTCGGCGGCGGCGAGGCGGTCGCGAATGCTCCGCTCGGCCTCGTCGGCCCTGGCACCGGCCTGGGCGTGTCCGGACTGCTCGTCGCGCCAGGCGGTCAGGTCCCGGTCGTCGGCGAAGGCGGCCATGTTTCGCTCAGCGCTGCCGACGCTGTCGAGGAAGCCGTCGTCGCCATCCTGCGCCGGCGCTTCGGCCATGTCTCCGCCGAACGAGCCCTTTCCGGCCCCGGCCTCGTCAATCTCTACGCGGCGAGCTGCGAGCTCGGTGGACGTCCGATCGAGCCGCTGGATCCCTCGGATGTCACCGACCACGCGCGCCTCGCCGACGATGCCAGCTGCCGCCAGGCGATCGACCTGTTCTTCGCCTTTCTCGGCAGCGTTGCCGGCGACCTCGCGCTGACGCTCGGCGCGCGGGGCGGCATCTACATCGCCGGCGGCATCGTCGCGCAACTCGGCGAGGCGATCGCCAACTCGACGTTTCGCCAGCGCTTCGAAGCCAAGGGCCGCTACGCCGGCTATCTGGCGCAGATTCCGACCTCGGTCGTTGTCGACGCTTCCGGGCTGGCGCTGAGAGGCGCCGCCGCCGCGCTCGACGCCTAGCCGATCGTCGGCCGCCGCCGCAGTTCGGCGGCCGGGATCGGCAGCCCGTCGCAGCGGTGGCGAAACGTGTCACGACCGCGACCTACACTTGCGGCCATGCAACAAGCGAACGACGTTCGGCGCCCCGCTCACAAGGCCAGGCGACGGATCTGGGGGGTTCTTGTCGGCGCCTTGATCGTCTCCGGTCTGGCGGCTGCGGTGCTGTCGAAAGCGGGCATTTTTGGCGGCGGCGACAAGGACAAGTCGAAGGAGACGGTGGCGCTCGAGTTCGTCGCCGCCGAGGTGGCGCGCCCGGTGTCGTCGCGCCTGCCGGTCACGATCGAGTTCTCCGGGCCGCTCGTCGCGCCTCGCACAGCGATTGTCCGCGCCAAGGCGGTCGGCTCGCTGCTGTCGCTCAACGTCGCCGAAGGCAGCCGGGTCAAGGCCGGGCAGGTGATCGGCGCGATCGATCTCAGCGACTTGCAAAGCCGAGCCGCCGACCGCGCCGCGCTCGTCGAATCGGCGCAGGCGGCGCTGGTCGAAGCGCAGCGGCAGCACACTGCGAACGTCGGCCTGGCAGCGCAGAACTTCATCTCGCCGACCGCCCTTCAGACCTCGCAGGCGCGGCTCGACGCCGCGCGGGCGCAGCTGAAGTCGGCGCAGGCGCAGCTGGCGTCGTCGAACGTCGGCCTGCGCGAGGCGACGCTCGCG
>DASXIP010000715.1:0-1804 GCA_036497875.1 Caldimonas sp. | reverse complement strand
GCTAGCATGCCTTCGCCGTGCCGATGAGGAAAGAACGATGAGCCGCCTGGTCGTGGTCGACTGGGGCAGCTCGAGCCTGCGCGCGGCCCTCCTCGACGGTGACGGCACCATCGTCGACGAACGAGCGACCGACAGCGGCATGCTGAACATTGAGCGCATCGGATTCGACGCTGTCTTCGAGTCCACGTTCGCCGACTGGATGGACGTTCCCAATACGCGCTGCCTGATGGCGGGCATGGTCGGCAGCCGGCAAGGCTGGGTCGAGGCCGACTACGTGCCGTGCCCGTGCGGCATCGACGACTTCATCGCCCGCCTGCGCCCGGTCGGTGCCGGGGCGTCGCGCAAGGGTCGCGACATTGCGATCGTTCCCGGCGCGTCGTGCCTGCACGACGGCGTTCGCGACGTTCTTCGCGGCGAGGAGGTGAAGGCGCTTGGCGTCCTCGAGCTGCTCGGGGCCGACTCTGCCGTCATCGTCTCGCCGGGGACGCATTGCAAGTGGATGACGGTCGAGAACGGCCGGCTCGGCCAGTTCTCGACAGCGATGACGGGCGAGGTCTACGCGCTCCTCAGGCGTCATTCGATCCTCGCCCGCGCCATGCCGCCCGAGAGCGAGGACGCGCTCGACGGCGCGGCGTTCGACGACGGCGTCCATCGGGCCCTTGGCGGCTGCAACCTGCTGCAGTCCGCGTTCGGCGTTCGCACGCGTTCCTTGTTCGGCGAGCTGCCCGCGGCGTCGCTCGCGAGCTATCTGTCGGGCCTCGTAATCGGCGAGGAGTTGCGCTGCCGACCGCTTGCGGGCGTCGACGCGGTCGCGCTCGTCGGCGCGCCGGCGCTGACCGAGCGTTACGCTCGGGCCTTGGCGCACTGCCGCGTCGCCGCCCGCAGCTTCGACGAGGGCGCGGTCTGGCGCGGTCTCTGGATGATCGATCGGTTGCGCCGCGAGCGCGAAGGGGCACCACGATGACGACGACGGCAGCGCAGCAGTTCGCCGTCGCCTGTGCCGAGCTGCCTCTCGTGGCGATCCTGCGCGGCGTCCAACCCGACGAGGCCGTGGCGATCGGCACCGTGCTCGTCGACGCCGGCTGGCGGATGCTCGAGGTGCCGCTCAACTCGCCGGAGCCGCTCCTCAGCATCGCCGCGCTCGCCGATGCGTTTCCCGACATGCTCATCGGCGCCGGCACGGTGCTGTCGGCGAGTGCCGTTCGCGACGTCCACGCCGCCGGCGCGCGCCTCATCGTCGCGCCGAACTTCGACCGCGACGTCGTTCGCGAAGCGGTCGCGCTCGATGTCGTCGCGTTGCCCGGCGTGTTGAGTGCAAGCGAGGCGCTCGCCGCGCTCGGCGAAGGCGCGGCCGGGCTGAAGCTGTTTCCCGCGGAGATGATCCCTCCCGCCGCGGTCAAGGCCCTGCGGGCGGTCCTCGATCCGGCGGCCATCGTCATGCCGGTCGGCGGCATTTCGCTCGCCAACGTCGCCGCGTACCGCGCCGCCGGCGCAAGCGGCTTCGGCGTCGGCTCGAGCCTCTACAAGCCCGGGATGGCGGCCGAGGCCGTCAGCGACACGGCGCGTCGCTGGGCAGCGGCCTGGCCAGGCACCGCGCCCATGGCGCCGCGGGCGACCGGCTGAGGTTCGTGCGGCCCCCTTGCACAGACCGCAGAATCGACGGCATGCGATCGAGACTTGCGATGCTCTTCCTGCTCGTGGCGCTCGGCGCCTGCACGAGCACCCAACCTCCTTCTTCGCAGCAGCCGTCGGGCCCGGCGCCGACGCCGACTCCCGACCAGCGTGCCGCCGTGCCGGCACAGAT
>DASXIP010000714.1:0-8144 GCA_036497875.1 Caldimonas sp. | reverse complement strand
ACTTGATCAGCGAGCCCCACAGCGAGACGTGGTCGGGGATCTTCTCGGGCCAGCCGACGGCGCCGAAGAAGATCGCGTCATGGCCGCCGATCTGCTCCTTCCAGTCGTCCGGCATCATGCTGCCGTGGCGCTCGTAGAACTTCCACGAGGAAAAGTCGAAGTGGTCGAACGCGAGGCCGATGCCGAACCGGCTCGCCGCCGCCTCGAGGACGCGCAGGCCCTCGGGGACGACCTCGGTGCCGATGCCGTCGCCGGGGATGACCGCGATGCGATGCGTCTGCTTCATGTCGATTGCTCCTGAACTTCCCGGGCCGGCGGCCGTACGACGAGCGCGACGCCGATCACGGTCAACGCCATTCCCGCCATCATGACCGGCGTCAGCGACTCGCCGAACATTGCCCACGCCATCAGCGCGGTGCACGGAGGAACGAGATACAGCAGGCTAGTCACCGCGGTCACCTCGCCGCGCTGGATCAGCAGGTAAAGCAGCGAGCTGCCGCCGAGCGTGAGGGTACCGACCGACCACGCCATGGCGAGGATCAGGTTCGCGTGCCAATCCATCGGCTCGGTCTCGATCAGGGCCAGCGGCAGGCAGACGACGAACGCCGCCGCCATCTGCACCGCGCTGGCCGTGCGCACGTCGCACGGCTCGACGAATCGCTTCTGGTAGAGCGTTCCGGTCGTGATGCTCAGCAAGGCGACGATTGCCATTGCGAGATTCGCTGGCGTCACCTCGCCGCCGACTTTCGGCCAGACGACGAGGCCAATGCCCGCGAAGCCGAAGACAAGGCCGAGCCAGCGTCGCAACGACACCGCGGCGCCTTCGCGCGCGGAGGAGCTCCGCGTCAGCCAGAGCGCGGTCAGCACCGGCTGCAGCGCGACGATGAGCGCCGACGTGCCGGCGCCGAGGCCCGCCTTGACGGCCGCCCAGACGCCGCCGAGGTAGCCCGCCTGCATCAGCACGCCGGTGACGGCGAGGTGCAGCCACTGCGCCCGTCCGGCCGGCCACGCCGCCGTTGCGATCGCGGTCCAGACCAGGAAGCACGCCGCGGAGAGGGCGAAGCGGAGCGACAGGAAACCGAACGGCGGCGCATGCGGCATCGCCAGGCGGGCGACGACGAAGCCGGTCGCCCAGATGACCACGAACAGCCCCGGCATCGCGCGCACGAAGGCGGTGTGGTGCTCGCCGCGCCGCCCCGAGAGCGAAGCGGCCCTCTCGGCGGGCCGCGACCGCAGGGAGCTTGGCGGCTCCACTTCTTCAGCGGACACGGGCGCGGATTTCCGGCAATGCCTTCTGCAGGTAGTAGACCATCGACCAGATCGTCAGCACCGCCGAAACGACGATGAGGACGGTGCCCCAATACTGGGTGTCGATGAAGCGAAACAGCATGCCGTGGTAGAGCAGGAACGGGATCGCGATCAGCTGCACTACGGTCTTCACCTTGCCAAGCATGTGGACGGCGACGCTGCGCGACGCACCGATCTGCGCCATCCACTCGCGCAGCGCCGAGATCGCGATCTCGCGGCCGATGATGACGAAGGCGATGAATGCATCCAACCGGCCGAGCTTGACGAGGACAAGCAGCGCAGCGGTGACCAGGAACTTGTCGGCGACGGGGTCGAGGAAGGCGCCGAACGACGACGTCATGCGCAGCTTGCGCGCCAGATAGCCGTCGGCCCAGTCGGTGAGCGCGACGAGGATGAAGAGCGCGGTGCCGACGAGGTTCTGCGTCTCGGGCACCAGGCTGGTGTAGTACACGCCGACAACGAGGGGGATCGCAACGATGCGCGCCCAGGTGAAGAGCGTCGGCAGGTTGAAGAACATCAGCGGATTGTGCCGAAGCGGGGCGAAGCCGGCAGTCGCGACGGCAGGTACCGCCGTCACCGTGTCAGCGCTCAAGGGTGCGCGGCTTGAACTTGCGGGCGTCGTCGAAGAGGAAGGTCTCGACGAACTTCCATGGTCGCGGCAGGCGCGAGACATCGCCGAAGGGTGCCGCGCGACGCACGGCGTCGACGGCGATCTTGAGGGTGTCCTTGGCCTGGCGTGGCTCGCGCAGCACCTCGATCCGGCGAATGCTGCCGTCGCCGTTGAGCTCGATTTCGAGCACCGGGATCGCGAGCAACGGATCCGGGACCGGCCCCGCGTACGTGATCTCGGGATTGGCGGCGACCATCCGCTCGGCCGCCTGCTGGCGCAGTTCGGTCCAGTTGCGGCTGGTCCGCGGCGGCGGCAACGACCGGTGGCCATCGGCTCGCGTCGCTGCAAGCGCTGGCGGCGCGGCAGGAGCCGAGCGTCGGGCGTCGGCGATCTCGCCGGGGGCGCGATCGGACGATGGCCCCGAGCAGGCAACGGCGGTCAGCGCCAGGCTCGCCGCCGCAAGCGCGCGGCCGAGGCGCTTGCGCGCGCAAGGATCGTCAGTGCAAGGCACGATAGATCTCCTCGGCAAGGTCGCGCGAAATGCCTTCGACCGTCTGCAGGTCCTCGACGCTTGCGGCGCCGACCCCGCGCGCGCCCCCGAAGCGCTGCAACAGCCGCGCGCGCTTCTTCGGGCCAACACCGGGAATCTCCTCGAGCGAGCTGGCGCCGGTGCGAACGCTCGCGCGGCGCGAGCGCATGCCGGTGATTGCGAAGCGGTGCGCCTCGTCGCGGATCTGCGCGACCAGCATCAGCGCCGCCGACTCGCGGCCGAGCGCGATCTTCGGCCGACCGTCGGCGAACACGAGCTCCTCAAGGCCGACCTTGCGCCCCTCGCCCTTCTCGACGCCGACGATCCGCCACTGCTCGATGCCGAGCTCCTCGAACACCTCGCGCGCGACGTTGACCTGGCCGCGGCCGCCATCGACGAGAACCAGGTCCGGCAACCTCGCCTGCCCCTGCGCCGCGGCCTCGACGAGCTTGGCGTAGCGACGGACGAGCACCTGGCGCATTGCGCCGTAGTCGTCGCCCGGGGTGACGCCGGCGATGTTGTAGCGGCGGTACTGCGCGCTTTGCATCTTGTGGCCTTCGAAGACGACGCAAGACGCCTGCGTCGCCTCGCCGGCGGTGTGGCTGACGTCGAAGCACTCGATCCGAAACGCGTGCAGGTCCTCGACCGCGAGGTCGAGCGCCTCGACGAGCGCGCGCGTGCGTGCCTGCTGCGAGCCCTCCTCGGCGAGCAACTGGGCGAGGCGGAGCGCCGCGCCCTGGATGCACATGTCGAGCCAGGCGCGGCGCGGCTCGCGCGGCTGGTGCTGGACCGTCGCACGCACCCCGCTGCGCGCGGCGAGCGTCTCGATCAGCGCCTTGTCGACCGCATGGCTGACGACGAGCAGCGGCGGCATTCCACCCTCGAGGTAGTGCTGGGCGATGAACGCCTCGAGCACACGCACCTCGGGCGACTTCGGCGGCTCGGCAGGAGCGGCCTCGCCGTCGTCGCTGCCGTCGCCTGCGCCGGCCGAGACGACATCGATCGCCGCCTCGACTTGCTTCGGGAAGTACGGCCGGTCACCGAGATGGCGGCCGCCGCGCACCATCGCCAGGTTGACGCAGGCGCGGCCGCCCTCGACCTTGACGGCGAGGACGTCGGTGTCGACGACGCGGCCGCCGGTGTTGTCCTCGACCGCCTGCTGATGCAGCACGCGCGCGAGCGAGCCGATCCGGTCGCGCAGCTCGGCCGCCTTCTCGAACTCGAGCGCCGCGGCGCGCGCCGTCATCTGCGCCTGCAGCGAATCGATCAACTCCTGCTGCTCGCCTTGCAGGAAGCGCTCGGCGTTGCCGACGTCCTGGCCGTAGTCCTCGGGCGAGATATAGCCGACGCATGGGCCGGAGCAGCGCTTGATCTGGTAGAGCAGGCACGGCCGCGTCCGGTTCGCAAACACGGTGTCCTCGCAGGTGCGCAGATGGAACACCTTCTGCAGCAGCTGGATCGAGTCCTTCACCGCCCATGCGGTCGGAAACGGGCCGAAATAGCGGTGCTTCTGGTCGACCGCGCCGCGGTAGTAGGCGACGCGCGGGAAGCGGTGCGACTCGATCTTCAGATACGGATAGCTCTTGTCGTCGACGAAGCGGATGTTGAAGCGAGGCGCGAGTGCCTTGATGAGGTTGTTCTCGAGCAGCAGTGCCTCCGCCTCGGAGCGGACGACCGTCGTCTCCATGCGCGCGACTCGCGAGACCATGTGACCGGTCCAGATCGCGGCATCGCTGCCGGCATGGCGCTTCGTGAAGTAGCTCGAGACGCGCTTCTTCAGATCGCGCGCCTTGCCGACGTAGAGCACCGCGCCGGCGGCGTCGAAGAAGCGATAGACGCCGGGCAGGTTCGGCAGCGCAGCGACCTCGGCGGCGAGCCGTTCGCGCGCCGCGATGCGGTCGTCGCGCGGAAGATCGACGCTCGGCTCACCCATCGGCAACGATTGTGCCGCGCGCGATCTGCCGCGGCGCCGGAGCTGTCCGACACCCCTTCGATAATCGTTCGATGCTGCAGTGGGACTTGTACTGCCGCGTCGTCGACAACTTCGGCGACATTGGCGTCGCTTGGCGGCTGGCCGCCGATCTGGCAGGCCGGGGCGAGTCGGTCCGTCTCGCGGTCGATGACGCGAGTGCGCTTGCCTGGATGGCGCCGCACGGCGCCGCCGGAGTGCGCGTCGTCGGCTGGCACGACGGTCCCTCGGCGGTGCCCGACGTCGTCGTCGAGCTGTTCGGCGGCGGCCGGCCGGCCGGATCATGGCAGCACGACGAGCGCAGCCGGCGCGCGCCGGTGCTGGTCAACGTCGAGCACCTGACCGCCGAGCGCTATGCCGAGCGCTCGCACGGGCTGCCGTCGCCGGCCGAGCGCGCGGGCGAGCTGCCGTCGACGACCTGGTTCTACTTCCCCGGCTTCGGGCCGGCAAGCGGCGGCTTGTTGCGCGAGCCCGGTCTCCTGGCGCGCCGCAGCGACTTCGGCGACGGCGACGCGTGGCTCGCGTCGCTCGGTGTTGCGCCGCGCGCAGACGAGCGACGCGTCAGCCTGTTCTGCTACTGCAACGATGCGATCGACGCGCTACTCGACGCGCTGGCGGCGACGCCAACCGTCGTCCTCGCGACTCCGGGGCCGGCGACGCAGCAGCTCGCGGCGCGCCTCGGACCATCGCTCGTTCGCGGCGTCCTGCGGGCCGTGGCGCTGCCGTTGCTCAGCCAGGTCGACTTCGACCGCCTGCTCTGGTCGTGCGAACTCAATCTCGTTCGCGGCGAAGACTCGCTCGTGCGCGCGATCTGGGCCGGCACGCCGTTTCTCTGGCAACCGTATGTCCAGGACGATGGCGCGCACCTCGCCAAGCTCGGCGCCTTCGTCGATCGCTATCTCGCGGCAGCTCCGACGCCGCTCGCGACCGCCGTCCGCTCGGCGTTCGCGCGCTGGAACGGCGATCCGGAGGCTTCAATGGCCGTCCTTTCAACCAGTGGGACGATGGACTCCCGCTGGGCGACCTACGCGCTCGCCTGGCGCGACGCCCTGGCCGCCGAGGCCGATCTGGTGACGCAGCTGATCGCCTTCGTCGAGGGGAAACGCTAGAATCGAAGGCTTTTCGCCAGCTCGGCGCCGGCTGCGACGCCCGTCGATGCATGGCTCTCCCAGACGGATCACCAGTTATGAAAATCGCCCAGGAAATTCGCGCCGGCAACGTCATCATGCAGGGCAAGGACCCGATGGTCGTGCTCAAGACCGAGTACAGCCGCGGCGGCCGCAACTCGGCGACCGTGCGCATGAAGCTGAAGAGCCTGCTCAGCAACTCGGGAACCGAAGTCGTCTTCAAGGCCGACGACAAGATGGACCAGATCGTCCTCGACAAGAAGGAGTGCACGTACTCGTACTTCGCCGACCCGATGTACGCGTTCATGGACGCCGAGTACAACCAGTTCGAGGTCGAGTCCGAGAACATGGGCGACGCGATCCAGTACCTCGAGGACGCAATGCCGGTCGAAGTCGTGTTCTACGACGGCAAGGCGATCTCGGTTGAGCTGCCGACGACGCTCGTCCGCGAGGTCGCCGATACCGAGCCCGCCGTCAAAGGCGACACCTCGGGCAAGGTCCTGAAGAGCGCCCGCCTGAAGACGGGACTCGAGATCGCGGTGCCGCTGTTCGTGCAGACCGGCGACAAGATCGAGATCGACACGCGCACGCACGAGTACAAGAAGCGCGTCTAGACGCCGAAAGGGGCCTGCAACGCGGGCCCCTTTGCATTCAGCGAAGCGTCATGACAGGCTTTGACTTCTCGCTGGTGACGGTGCCGTTCCGGATGCAGCCCGGGCTGCGCCGCGTCGCGCCCGGCGCGGCGCAGATCACGCCGAGCGTGCCCGGCAACAGGCATCTGCGCGAGAAGATGGCAGTCCTCGGCAGCTCACCGCTGCAGGCGCTGTGCGCCGTCGCGCCGTTCGACGACCGGGCGGTGTTCGGCGCCATCGGCGAAGAGGCTGCGCGCTCGTGCCCCGAAGCGTTTCGCGTCGAGGCGACAGCGGCCGGCGCGCTCAAGTGCGAAGCGCCGCTGCTCGGCTGGGCCGTCGAGGGCGACGCCGTCCGCGGCGACGGCGACCCGGCCATCGGTGCGTTGCTCCGTGCCTCGCCACCGCATCTGCGCCGCGCGGCGCTGCTCAGCCTTGCCTTCGCCGAGGACTTCGCGGTCCTCGATGGCGCGAGCGCGACGCTGCCCTGGCTCGCCGTCTGCCTGCCCTCGCACTGGGCACCCGAGGACAAGCTCGGGCGGTCCTTCGCCGAGGTGCACGCGCCCGTCGCCGATGGCGAACTCCTGCGCGCTGCCGGTGCGTCGCTCGCCCGCCTTGTCACCGGCGACGAACGCTGGGAGCGCTTCGTCTGGACCGTCTCCGCCGACCGCCGCCTGCACCAGCATCCGGCCCGCGGCCACGCCGAATGGCCCGAGCCGCGCGGCGGCGACGCCATGGCGGAGGCGGCCGCGCTCGTCGCCGCGGCGTCGCTACGCAGCGAGCGGCAGACCTTCGTGCCGATCGCCAGCCGTGGCCAGGCCGTCTTCACGATCCTCGTCGACAGCGTCCCGCTCGCCGGCGCCGTCACGACGGCCGACGCCGCGCGATGCCTCCATGACGCGATCGCCAGCATGTCGCCCGCGGTCCTCGCGTACCGCCGTCTCGACCGGGCCCGCGATCGCCTGCTCCGCTGGCTCGCGGCGCGCGCCGCCGGCGATCGGGTACCAACGTGAACACGGTGCCGATCGTGCCGGCGCGGATCGTCGCCGACGATGACGGCACGCCAAGGTCGATCGCGTACGGCGACGTCTATCACCCGCGCTCCGGTGCGCTCGCGCAGGCACGCCACGTCTTCCTCGGCGACGGCGCGCTCGCGTCGCGATGGCGCGGCCGCGAGCGCTTCGTCATCCTCGAGACGGGCTTTGGCCTCGGCAACAATTTCCTCGCGACTTGGGCGGCGTGGCGCGACGATCATGAGCGCGGCCGCAACCTGCATTTCGTCGCCGTCGAGGAGTCGCCGCCTGCGCGCGCCGCCGTTGCCGCGGCAGCGCGCGACCCGTCGCTCGCGCCGCTTGCAGCCGAGCTCGCTGCGCGCTGGCCGCCGCTCACGTGCAACCTGCACCGGTTGGCCTTCGACGACGCTGCGGTCGAGCTCCTGCTCGCCTTCGGTCCCGCGTCGGCGTGGCTGCCGCAGCTGGTGGCCGAGGTCGACGCCTTCTTCCTCGATGGCTTCGCGCCGGCGCGCAACCCAGCGATGTGGGAGCCACGCCTGTTCAAGGCGATGGCGCGGCTGGCCGCGCCCGGCGCGACGGTTGCGACGTGGAGCGCGGCGCGCGCGGTGCGCGATGGTCTCGCCAGCGCCGGCTTCGAGGTCGAGCGAGCGCCGGGCAGCGGCGGCAAGCGCGACATCACCCGCGCCCGTTTCGCCCCTCGCTTCCAGCCGCGGCCTGCACCTCGCCGCCTTGCCTCGCACGATCGGCCGGGCGTCGTCGCGTCGAGCCTGGTCGACGCCGAAGTCATCGTCATCGGCGCAGGTCTGGCCGGCTGCGCTCTCGCCAACGCGCTCGCCAGGCGCGGCGTGCGATCGCTCGTCCTCGAGCGCAACGCCGAGATCGCGAGCGAGGCGTCAGGCAACGCTGCGGCGATCTTCCATGGCATCGTCCACCGTCGCGACGGTCGACATGCGCGGTTC
>DASXIP010000713.1:0-1946 GCA_036497875.1 Caldimonas sp. | reverse complement strand
CAGCACGTCGTCGGTGGCGAAGGCATCGACCTGGCCCGCCGCGAGCATGGCGAACGACGCCGCGTGGTCCGCGGCGACGACGAGCTGCATGTCGATCTTGAACTTCCCGGCCAGGTCGCGCAGCGCCTTCTCGTTCGTCGTACCCGCTGTGACCACAACCTTCTTGCCGCCGAGATCGCGAAACGAGCGGATCGGCGAGCCCTTCCTGACGAGCAGCTTCGTCCCCGAGACGAACATCGTCGGCGAGAAGCTGACGAGCTTTTGCCGCTCGAGATTGTTCGTCGTCGAGCCGCACTCCAGATCGACCTGCCCGGAGCGCACGGCCTCGATGCGCGATTCCGGCGTCACCGACACCCACTTGATCGTTAGCGTGCGATTGACGGCCTCGCCGATGGCATCCACGAGTTCCTTGCAGAGGTCGATCGAGTAGCCGATCGGCTCGCCGCGCGCCGAGAGGTACGAGAACGGGATCGACGAGTCGCGGTGGCCGATGATGATGACGCCGCTGTCGCGAACCTTCAGCAGCGTGCCCGTCAGCGCCTCGGGCGCCGCCTGCGCGCCGGCCGACGCTGTCGCTGCCGCCAGCGCCCCAGCGAGCGCCGTCGCCAGCCAGGCCCTGAACGCGCGAGCCGCCATGGCCGTCGTCAGGCGTGGCTGGGCTGCGGCGCGACGGCGGTGTCGAGGGTGCGCGCGTTCGCCTCGGCCTGTTCCTCGGACAGCAACTCGCCTTCCCACTTCGCGACGACCGCGCTGGCAACCGAGTTGCCGATCGCGTTCGTCGCCGAGCGCCCCATATCGAGGAAGGTGTCGACGCCGAGGATGAGGAGGAGGCCCGCCTCCGGAATGTTGAACTGATTGAGCGTCGCGGCGATCACGACCAGCGAGGCGCGCGGGACGCCGGCCATGCCCTTGGACGTGAGCATGAGGATGAGCATCATCGTCACCTGCGTGCCGAGGGTCAGGTGGATGCCGTAGGCCTGCGCGATGAACATCACCGCGAAGGTGCAGTACATCATCGAGCCGTCGAGGTTGAACGAGTAGCCCATCGGCATCACGAACGCCGAGATCTTGCGCTTCAGGCCGAAGCGGTCGAGGGCGTCGAGGATCTTCGGATACGCCGCCTCCGAGCTCGCCGTGGCGAAGGAAAGCAGAAACGCCTCCTTGATGAGAGCGAGCAGCTTGAAGATGCGGGGCCCGAGGAAGATGAAGCCGGCCAGCGTGAGGAGGCCCCAGAGCAGGAAAAGGCCGATGTAGAAGTCGCCCATGAAGACGGCGAACTTGAGGAGGATCTCGAGGCCGTTCGTCGCCACCGTGGCCGCCATCGCCGCCAGCACCGCCAGCGGCGCGAGCTTCATCACGTAGCCGGTGATCTTGAGCATGGCGTGCGAGAGCTCGTCGATCGCCGCGATGAGCGTCTTCGCCTTCTCGCCGAGCGCCGACAGGGCGACGCCGAAGAACATCGAGAAGACGACGATCTGCAGGATCTCGTTGTTCGCCATCGCCTCGGCGAACGAGCGCGGCACGAGGTGGCTCACGAAGTCCTTGACGGTGAATTTCGAGGTCGCGAGATTCGCCGAGCTGCCGATGTCGGGCAGCGGCAGGCCGAGGTTGACGCCCGGCTGCAGCACGTTGGCGAGGATCAGGCCGATCACGAGCGAGATGAGCGATGCGGTGACGAACCAGCCGAGCGCCCGTGCGAAAACGCGCCCGACCGACGCGGCATCGCCCATGTGCGCGATGCCGACGACCAGCGTCGAGAAGACCAGTGGCCCGATCAGCATCTTGATGAGGCGCAGGAAGATGTCCGACATGATCGAGACATAGCCCGCGATCTCGGTGGCCGTCTTCTTGTCAGGGAAGCTGACGAAGATCATGTAGCCCAGGATCACGCCGAGCACCATCCCCATGAGGATCCAGGCGAAACTCGGAAGCTTCTTTCTCATGGC
>DASXIP010000712.1:0-4477 GCA_036497875.1 Caldimonas sp. | reverse complement strand
CAGGGCGAAGCGCAACTGCTGCGGGCGACGCGCAGCCTCGTCTTCATGCAGGGCCTGGTGAACGCCGATGCCGTCCCGGTGGCACGAGTCAGCGGCATCTTCAAGATCGGTCCACCGTTCGACGACACGACGGCCGCACTGCGCACGTCGTCCTGATCGGCGCAAGACAGCGCCGTCGCGCAGGCACGCTCAGTCGTCGTCGCGGACCTTGAACTGGCCGACGAGCTGCTGCTGCGTGTTCGGCGGCACCGCTTCGTAGTGCGAGAAGTCGATCGTGTAGCGGCCCTGGCCACTGGTCAGCGCGTTCAGCCGGCTCTGGTAGCCGAGCAGCTCCGACATCGGCGCCTGGCCGCGCACCGTCATCGTCCCCGGCGCGCCGTTCGCGGTGCCGCTGACCATGCCGCGGCGCGACGCCAGGTCGCCGGTGATGTCGCCGAGCGCCTGTTGCGGCGCCGTGATCTCGATGTTGACGATCGGCTCGAGGACGATCGGGTGCGCGTCGCGGCACGCCGCCATGAACGCCTTCTTGCCGGCGGTGACGAACGCGACCTCCTTGCTGTCGACGCTGTGGTGCTTGCCGTCGTAGACGACACAGCGCACGTCGACGACCGGATGGCCGGCGATCGCGCCGGTCGCGAGCACCTCGCGCACGCCCTTCTCGACCGCCGGGATGTACTGGCCCGGGATCGTGCCGCCCTTGACCTGGTCGACGAACTCGAAGCCGCTGCCGCGCGGCAGCGGCTCGACGCGCAGGTACACCTCGCCGAACTGGCCGGCACCGCCGCTCTGCTTCTTGTGGCGATGGTGGCCCTCGGCAGGCGCGGTGATCGTCTCGCGGTAGGCGATTCGCGGCGGCCGCGTCTCGACCTCGAACTTGTAGACCTCGCGCAGCCGCTCGAGCAGCACACGTAGGTGCAATTCGCCGAGGCCGTAGACGATCGTCTCGTTGGTGCCGGCGACGTGCTCGAGCTTCAGGCATGGATCCTCGTCGACAAGCTTGGTGAGGATCTCCCACATCCGCTGCTCGTCGCCGTGGCGCTTGGGCGCGATCGCGAGGCCGTGCACCGGTTTCGGAAACGGCAGTGGCGCGAGGTGGATGTGGTCGTCCTCGGCGGCGTCGTGGAGGACGGCATCGAAGCGGATCTCGTCGACCTTGGCGACCGCGACGATGTCGCCGGGCAGCGCCTGCGCGACCTCGACGTGGTCCTTGCCCTGGAGAATGAAAAGGTGGCCGACGCGAAAGGGCTTCCTGCCGTCGCCGATGTAGAGCAGGCTGTCCTTGCTCACCGTTCCCTGGTGGACCCGAAAGACGCCGAGCCTGCCGACGAACGGGTCGACGGTGACCTTGAAGACGTGCGCAAGGACGTGCTTCGCGACGTCCGGCACGGCGGCGAGCGGCTCCGCCGAGTCGCCCTCGCCGCGCAGGAACGCCGGCGGGTTCGCCTCGCCGGGATGCGGCAGCAGCTTGACGATGACGTCGAGCAGCTCGGTGACGCCGGCGCCGCCCTTCGCCGAGACGAAGCAGACCGGAATCAGGTGGCCCTCGCGAAGTGCCTGCTCGAGCGGCGCGTGCAGCTCGCTCGCGTCGATGTCGCCGTCGTTGAGATAGCGGTCGACGAATTCGGCGTCGACCTCGACGACCTGCTCGACGAGCGCACGATGCGCGGCGTCGACGCTGCCGAAGTCCGAGTGGCCATCACGGTTGTGGAAACAGTCGACGACGCGCGTGCCGCCGGCGTCGGGCAGGTTGAGCGGCAGACACTCCTTGCCGAACGCGTCCCGGATCTGCGCCAGCACGGCCGGCAGGTTGACGCCGGGCGCGTCGATCCGGTTGACGACGATCAGGCGGTCGCGCCCGCGCGCGGCGGCGTGCTCCATCATGCGAATCGCCATCGGCTCGACGCCGGTCTGGGCGTTGATCACGACCGCGACCGTCTCGACGGCCTCGAGCGCCGGCAGGCTCTGGCCGAAGAAGTCGGGCGCCCCCGGCGTGTCGATGCAATGGATGCGCGTATCGCGGTGCTCGAAGTGGAGCACGCTCGCATTGAGCGAGTGCTGCATCCTGCGCTCCAGCGGATCGAAGTCGCTGACAGTGGTGCCGCGCTCGAGGGTGCCGGGGGTGGTGATCGCCCCCGATGCGACAAGGAGCGCTTCGGCGAGGCAGCTCTTTCCTCCTCCGGAGGGGCCGACGAGCGCGACGGTTCGGATCGATTCGATACCGGCGCTGCTCGCGGCGGTGACTGGGCTGGGCATGCGGCGTTCTCCCTCAGCGATGGCGTGCGAGCAGAGGCGCGCCGGTGGCGAGCGCGCCGAGGAACCGCTCGCCCATGGCGAGCTGGGCGAGCGAAACGTATTCGTCGGCCTGGTGGGCCTGTGCGATGTGGCCGGGGCCGCAGACGACCGCCGGGACGCCGGCGCGCTGAAACAGCCCCGCTTCGGTGCCGAACGCGACCAGCGTCGTCTCGTCGACATCGGCGAGATGGCGGGCGAGCAGCACCGCGGGGTCGTCGGCGCGGGCGAGGAACGACGGCATCGCGCAGATCGTCTCGAAGCGGATCCCCGCCTCGGGCGCGACGGCGCGCATCGCCGGCTCGAGCGTCGTTGCATAGGCGCAGACCTCGGCCTGCATCGCCAGCGCATCGGTGCCCGGAAGGTTGCGGAATTCGTAGTGGAAGCGGCAATCCTCGGGAACGATGTTGTCGGCGACGCCGCCGTCGATCACGCCGACCGAGCCGGTCGTGTACGGGACGTCGAAGCCCTCGTAGCGCTCGCCGTCGCGCCAGCGATCCGCCATGTCGGCGAGCTTGCCGATCACGCGCGCGCCGACCTCGATCGCGTTGACCGACTGCGGCGTCAGCGACGAATGCGCGGCATGGCCGCGGACCGAGCAGCGCCAGCGATAGACGCCCTTGTGCGCGAGCGCGGGAACCATGCCGGTCGGCTCGCCGACGATGCAGGCGAGCGGCCGCACGCCGCTCTCGCGCATGTCGGCGATCAACCGCGCGGCACCGAAGCCGCCGACCTCCTCGTCGTAGCTGAGCGCGAGGTGGACCGCGAACGGCAGGTCGGCGGCGAGCCAGCCCGGCACCTGGGCGACGGCGAGGCCGATGAAGCCCTTCATGTCGGCGCTGCCGCGACCGTAGAGGCGGCCGTCGCGGACCTCGGCGCCGAGCGGGTCGACCGACCAGTCCTGGCCGTCCCAGGGCACGGTGTCGGTGTGGCCGGAAACGATCACCCCGGCGGGCTTGCCGGCGCCGACCGTCGCGAACAGGTTCGCCTTCGTGCGCTCGTCGTCGAAGGTGAGGCGGCTCTCGACGCCGTGGCGCGCGAGCTCGTCGCGGACGAAGTGGATCAGCTCGAGGTTCGAGGTGCGGCTGACGGTGTTCATGCGAACGAGCGCCCGCGCCGTCCCGAGGGCATGCGCGGAGGGGATGACGGGCCGGTCCACCGGTGCAATATAGCGACTGCTGGACTCTGTGCGCCTCATGGACATCACCCGTGCCGAGATCGTCGACGCTGGCCGCCGGATCGCCGGCGACATCCGACGGACGCCGCTGCTGCGAATCCCCGGCGCCGCGCTCGGCGTCGACTGCAGGGAGCTCTGGCTGAAGCTCGAGCACCTCCAGGTGTCGGGCAGCTTCAAGGCACGCGGCATGTTCAACCGCATGCGCGCGAACGAGCTGCCCGCGGCGGGAGTCGTGATCGCGTCGGGCGGTAACGCCGGAATCGCGGTCGCGCATGCCGCCCGCTCGCTCGGCGTGCGCGCCGAGGTGTTCGTCCCCGAAACGTCGAGCCGCGCCAAGCGCGACAAGCTGACCGAGCTCGGCGCCGTCGTCACCGTGCGCGGCGACAGCTACGCCGACGCGCTCGCCGCGAGCGTCGAGCGCCAAGCCGCGACCGGCGCGCTGCTGATGCACGCCTACGACCAGCGCGAGGTCGTCGTTGGCGCCGGCACGCTCGCCGCCGAGGTCGAGGCCGACGCCGGCATCCCCGACCGGGCGCTCGTCAGCGTCGGCGGCGGCGGCCTCATCGCCGGCGTTTGCGCCTGGTTCCAGAGCCGCTCGCGGGTCGAAGCGCTCGAGCCCGCGCTGGCGCCGACCCTGGCCGCCGCGCGCGAAGCCGGCCGGCCGGTCGACGTCGCCGTCTCCGGAATCGCCGCCGACTCGCTCGGCGCGCGCCGGATCGGCGCGATCGCGTGGACGATCGCCGGCCGCCACGTCGCCGCGTCGCACCTCTTGGCCGACGACGCGATCCGCGCCGCGCAGCAAACGCTCTGGCGCGAGCTGCGCCTCGCCGTCGAGCCGGCGGCGGCGCTGCCGCTGGCGGCGTTGACGACCGGCGCCGTCGTCCCGCGCCGGGACGAGACAGTGCTGCTCGTGATCTGCGGCGCGAACCTGGATCCGTCATCGCTCGCTGCCTGATGGCCGCCGGCCGCGACGGCGCACACTGGAGCCCGCCATGGACATGACCCCGCCGC
>DASXIP010000711.1:0-2128 GCA_036497875.1 Caldimonas sp. | reverse complement strand
GCCAGCCGCAGCGCAGCGATTCGCGCAGCACCGGCTGCTCGAGCGCTTCGCTCGCGAGAGCGATCAGCTCGCCGTGCGGACGCAGCGCCGGCAGCTCGGCGTCGTGCGCCTCGACGAGGCGGCGGACGAGCGCGCGCGCCTTGGCGTGGCGCACGGGCGTCCAGGCGCCGACCGTCGTGTCCTCGAGCTCGGGCAGATAGCGCCAGAGCATCGCCGCAAGGCTGAACAGGTCGCAGCGCCAATCGAGCTGGCGCGTCGGCGCGAGGTTGCCGAAGCGGCCGGCGTCGAGCGCGCGCAGCAGGCGCGGCGACTGGTACTCGTACTCGGCTTGCTGCGCGATCGGCAGCGCGCTGTCGAGCGGCTCCCCGGAAACGAGCGAGAACGCGAAGTCGATCAGCGCGAGCTCGTCGAAATTCGCATGAAGCGCCTGGCCCGGCGCGTACGGATCGAAGTCGGCCGGCGCGATCGGGATGCAGACGTTGTCGGCCTTGAGGTCGAGGTGGACCAGTTGCAGCGCGTGGATCGCGTCAAGCGCTGTCAGACAGTGCAGGGCGAGCGCCCACCAGTGGGCGCAATCCTCGAAGACGCTGCGCAGGTGGGTGCCGTCGCGCTCGAGCGGCAGCAGCGTTGCCCAGTGGTCGACGGTGACTCCGGCGTCGTAGGTCTGGACCAGCGCCGGCCGATCGGCGGCGCCGCGGTCGAACTGCACGACCTGCGGCACGGCGCGAACGCCATGGCCGACGAGGCGCGCGAGGATGCGCCACTCGCGTTCGGTCCACTCGCGAAAGTCGCCTGCCGCGGTGGCCAGGAACCGCTTCGTGTAGCGACGGCGCTCGCCCCGAAGCGACTCTTCGCGGAACACCTCGACGTGGTCGCCGGTCACCATGCGCAGGCGGCCGCGGCCGAAGACTCGGTCGATGTCGGCGGGCGTCATGGCTTGCTCCCCTCGCGGCCCGACGGCGAGCCGGCGCTGCCAGCGTTGCCGCGCGGCCCGCGCCAGCGGTGGTCGAATCGCTGCAGCAGCAGCACCGTCGCGTCGTCGACGCTGCCGTGTGCGCGCGCAAGCGTGACCAGCGCATCGGCGCGGCGCGCGAGCGGCAGCGGCGCGGCGACGACGCGGCACCAATCGGCGTCGTCGAGATGCTTGTGGACGCCGTCGCTGCACAGAGCGAGCAGCTCGCCGGGGTCGACGCCGAGGACGATCGCGTTGGCACCGGTCGTCGCGCCGTTGCCGACCATGCGCGCCGGATCACCGGCCGCGCCGCCGGGTGGCGGCATTTCGCCGAGGTTGCCGAAGGTGTCGTCGCACGTCAGCAGCTCGATGCGATCGCGCTGGCGCGGCGACCAGCGGTAGGCGCGGCAGTCGCCGACCCAGCCGACGAGCCACTTGGCGGCGAAGACGTCGAGCGGCGCGCAGAGCACGACGGTCGTTGCACCGGGCCGATCGGTGACGCGGGCGATCGCAGCGGCGATCGTGCGGTCGGCGCCGAGCATCGCCGCGGCGACGCGCTCGCCGTCGATCGGCTGAGCCTCGAGCGTCGCGTGCAGCTCGTCGACGAGCAGGCGACTCGCCAGCTGTGCCATCGCACCGCCGCCGACGCCGTCGGCAACGACGAACAGGCGCGCGTGGCCCTCGAGCGCGCTGTGGGCGTCCTCGTTGACGCCGTGTTGGCCGCCGCACGAGGAAACGACCGCCGCTTCGAGGCGACGGAATGCATTCGCATAGACCGCCTGGGTCGCCGCAGCCGCGGTTGCGACCGCCGCTACGCGACGGCCGGGCCGGCTCGGCTCGATCGGCGTGATCAGGCCGCTGGCGGAGGAAGCCGGTGCCATCGGTGCCGCCCTCCGTCAATCCTGCGCCGTGCGCGCGAGCGTGAGCAAGCAGGGCGGCTCGCTGGGCAGCGAGCCGCCGAGGACCATCGTTTGGCCGGGTCGCCACGCGAAGCGTGCACCGGTCTCATGGCGGACACCGTCGACGATGACGCCGTTGTCGCCGTCGACGATGCCGTGCACGCCGTCGTCGTCGAGCGCGTCGAGGACGACGTGGTGCCCCGAGACGCCGGCGTGACGGCGGTCGATGACGAGCGTCTGGTCGCGCGAGCGGCCGATCGTGAACGGCAAGGTGTCG
>DASXIP010000710.1:0-3091 GCA_036497875.1 Caldimonas sp. | reverse complement strand
GCGCCCGCTCCAGGAGATCGTGATCGTCGAGCTGCCGCGGCCGCCGAAAGGGCGCGCCGATCCGCCGCCGTTCGACGGTGCGCGGCTGCTCGCGCCGGCGCTCGCCGGCAGCGACGTCGGCCTCGTCTGCGAAGCGGGGCTTCCCGCCGTCGCCGACCCCGGTGCGCAGCTGGTGGCAGCGGCGCATGCCGCTGGCCTTCGTGTCGTCGCCCTGCCGGGCGCGAGCTCGATCACGCTGGCCCTGGCTGCGAGCGGGCTGAACGGCCAGAGCTTCGCGTTCGTCGGCTATCTGCCGATCGAGACCGACGCGCGCAACGCCCGCATCCGCGAGCTCGAATCGGTCTCGCGCCGCCTCGCGCAGACGCAGGTCGCGATCGAGACGCCGTACCGCAATCCTGCCCTGCTGGCGGCGCTGGTCGCGCAACTGCAGCCGACGACCGTGCTCTCGGTGAGCGTCGGCCTGACGCTGGCGAACGAATCGACGCGCAGCACGACCGTCGCGCACTGGCGCGCCGAGCCGGGCAGCGCCCCAGCCGACGTCCCGGCAGTGTTCGCCTGGCTCGGCCGCTGAGCGGCGACGCTCAGGTCTCGGCTACGGCGGGAACCTTGCCGCCGAACAGCGCGGCGACCTTTTTCTTCGCCTTGATATTGGCCGAGACGCGGCCGACCGGTGCCGCCGGCTTTTCCCACGACGGCCCGGTGCTCGCCGCCGAGGACGGCTCGTAGGGCTGGTCGAAGAACGGATCGTTGCTGCGCGCCGACTCGCGGGGCTGGCCGTACGGCGCGGCGCCCGAGCGCGGCTCGCGCGATGCGCGCGCAGCGCGGATGTCGCCCGATTCGCGCGGCGACTCGTCGTCGTCGCGACGGCGGACACGCTCACGAAACGGCGGCCTGCGGTCGTCGTCGAGCTCGAGCGGCTCGATCTCGATCTTGCGGCCGAGGAGCTTCTCGATGTCGGCGACGAGGCGCGCGTCCTCGCGCGCGACGAGCGTGATCGCGAGACCCGAGGCACCGGCGCGCGCGGTGCGGCCGATCCGGTGCACATAGTCCTCGGCGTTGTACGGCACGTCGAAGTTGAAGACCGCGGGCAGATCGACGATGTCGAGACCGCGCGCGGCGACGTCGGTGGCGACGAGGACGTCGACCTCGCCCTTCTTGAACGCCTCGAGCGCCTTCAGCCGCTCGTCCTGCGACTTGTCGCCGTGCAAGGCGTTGGTCCGCAGGCCGTCGCGCTCGAACGAGCGCGCCAGGCGGGCGCAGCCGATCTTCGAGTTGACGAAGATGAGCGCCTGCGAGATCGAGCGCTCCTTCAGCAGCTTCAACACGGCGCGCCGCTTGTCGTCGGAAGAGACGCTGTAGAAGTGCTGCTCGACGTTGGTCGCCGTCGCGTTCGGTCGCGCCACCTCGACCAGCACCGGATCCTGCAGGTAGCTCTCGGCGAGACGCCGGATCTCGGGTGAGAAGGTGGCGGAGAAGAGCAGCGTCTGGCGTTGCTTGGGCAGGTACGAGAGGATGCGCTGCAGATCGGGCAGGAAGCCGATGTCGAGCATCCGGTCGGCCTCGTCGAGGACGACGTACTCGACCTGGTTCAGCACGGTGTTCTTCGCCTCGATGTGGTCGAGCAGGCGCCCCGGCGTCGCGACGAGCACCTCGACGCCCTGCTTCAGCTCGAGCGTCTGCGGCTTCATGTCGATGCCGCCGAAGACGACGGCGACCCGCAGCTTCGAGTGCGCCGCATAGCCCTTGATGTTGTCGGCGACCTGGTCAGCGAGCTCACGCGTCGGCGCGATGACGAGCGCGCGCACCGGATGGCGCGCCGGCGACATGCTCGCGTTCTCGTGCGGCAGCATCTTGTGCAGCAGTGGCAGCGAGAACGCCGCCGTCTTGCCGGTGCCGGTCTGCGCCGCGCCCATGACGTCGCGGCCGGCGAGGACGACGGGAATAGCCTTCGCCTGGATGGGCGTCATCGTCGTGTAGCCCTGGTCGGCGACCGCGCTCTGCAGGACCGGCGCCAGGCCAACCGAGGAGAACTTGAGGGAGGAGGGATCGGCTTGGGGGCCGGAAGTGGGCGGCGAGACCGGCTCGGCCGCGAGCGCGCCCTGCGCGCCGTACGGTTCATTCATGACGCAATTATCGCGCCTAGGGGCCATTCCCCGCTCGGCAGGGCCAGGAACGCAGCCCGGGGCGACTGTCACGCATCGCCGCCACGTGACCGAATACACTCTCGCGCGTTCAGCTTTTGAACAGCACGCCACGACGCCCGGCACGCTCCCATGAAAGTCACGGTCATCGGTTCCGGCTATGTCGGCCTCGTCACCGCCGCCTGCCTTGCCGATCTCGGCAACGACGTCTATTGCTTCGACATCGACGCGGCCAAGGTCGCCCTGCTGCAAGGCGGCGGCCTGCCGATCCTCGAGCCCGGGCTGGGCGAGGTCGTGCAGCGCAACGTCGCCGGCGAGCGGCTGCGCTTCGGCGCCGACCCGCGAGCAGCGGCGACGCACGGCAAAGTCCAGTTCATCGCCGTCGGCACTCCCCAGGACAGCGACGGCTCGGCCGACCTGCAGTACGTTCTTGCCGCCGCGCGCGAGCTCGGCCGCCACATGGACGGCGATCGCGTCGTCGTCAACAAGAGCACGGTGCCCGTCGGCACGGCGCGGGCGGTGCGCACCGCGATCGACGAAGAGTTGCAGCGGCGCGGAGTCGCCTTTCGCTGCAGCGTCGTCTCGAACCCCGAGTTCCTGAAGGAGGGCGCCGCGGTCGAGGACTTCATGCGTCCCGACCGGATCGTCATCGGCAGCGACGACGACGAGTCGACGACGGTCATGCGCCGGCTCTATGCGCCGTTCGAGCGCAATCACGCCAAGGTCATGGTCATGGACACGGCGTCGGCCGAGCTGACGAAGTACGCCGCCAACGCGATGCTGGCGACGCGGATCAGCTTCATGAACGAGATCGCGCTGCTCGCCGACAAGCTCGGTGCCGACATCGACGCGGTGCGCCACGGCATCGGCAGCGACAAGCGGATCGGCAGCCACTTCCTGTACGCCGGCTGCGGCTACGGCGGCTCGTGCTTCCCGAAGGACGTGCGCGC
>DASXIP010000709.1:0-2758 GCA_036497875.1 Caldimonas sp. | reverse complement strand
CCGGCGGCGGCCGAAGCTTCGCCGCCGGCGAACGGATTCACACCGAGAACTCGTGCAAGCACACGGTCGAGGGCTTTCGCGCGATGTTGCTCGCGGCCGGCTTCGACGCGCCGCGGCACTGGCTCGACCGCCAAGGCTGGTTCGCGGTGTTCTGGGCCACGGCGCCCGGTCGGCCGCGGTGATGACGCCGGTTGCCGCCCGCTACTGATCGCATTTACGACCGTCGCCGCGCAGGCAGCACTCTAGTGCTCGCCGATGAAGCGGACGACCCGGTCGCGCGACGCCCGCCACGCTGCCGCGTTGCCGCCGACGTGGACACCCTGACCCGGGTTGACGCCGTTCGGCACGTCCTTGCGCAGGCGCACCGGCGTGCCGGAGTCGAAGCCGTGCGACGCGCCGGCGTAGACGACGATCTGCGGTCGCGGCTCGACGTCCGCGCGCGCGAGGGCGACGCACGGCGCCGACGGCGTCCAGTCGTCGGCCTGGCCGACGAGCAGCAGCAACGGCGCCGACGGCTCGTAGCCACGCCGCAGGTCCGCCTCGCAGCCGGGATAGAAGGCGATCGCGAACGCCGGCTTGATCGTTTCCTGGGCGACGTCGCGATGACGCAGGTTGGTTGCGGCCAGCACCGTGCTGCCGCCGTTCGACCAACCGATCAGCCCAATCCGCTTCGGGTCGACGTCGGCGCGCTGGGCAAGGTATTCGATCGCGCCGAGCGCATCGAGGCGGCGGTTCACCTGCGTCACGCGGCGCTTGCCGAGGCGCTGCGTGCAAAGCTCCTTTTCGTAGCGCGGCGTCAGCGAATCGACGACGAGCACGTGCAGGCCGAGGCCGTTGAAGAGATCGACGTAGTCGTGCATCCGCGACGTCAGTGCGCCGCGGCGGTCGTACGGGCCGCCGCAGCCGTGGAACATCGCGATCGCCGGCGCCGGCGCCAGCGCGGATGGCGTCGAGGCCGGCGGTGCCGGCGGCGTCGGCGCCGGGAAGAAGTAGCCGATCAGGACGACCGGCGCGTTGCCGGGGCCGTCGAGGCTCGGGAACGAGACCCGCTCCGCCGCCGACGCAGCACCCATCCAGGCCGCGAGCAGGCATGCGGCCGCCTGACGCCACGCGCTCATGCGGGCGGGCTCGTCGATGCCGGGCCGATCGCAGGTGGCGCGGGGTGAACGCGCGCCATCGCGAAGGCGTCGACGAACTCGCCGTCGCGCAGGACGTAGCCGCGGTAGCGGCCTTCGATCTCGAAGCCGAAGCGCCGGTACAGCGCGATCGCCCGCTCGTTGTCGACGTAGACGCTGAGCTCGAGGCGGAGCAGACCGATCCAGCGGTCGGCAACGTCGCACATCGCCTGCATCAGTGCGCTGCCGACGCCCTGCCCTTGCGAATCGGCACGGACCGACATGCCGAGTGTCATCACGTGGCGGCGCCGCGGACTCGCTCCCGCCGGATGCATGCCGCACGAGCCGACGAGCTCGCCGCCCCGCTCGGCGACGAGCAGGACGTCGGCCTTGCCGGGTGCAAGGCCGTCGGCAAGGCGCGCACGATGCGCTTCCTCGTTTGCATACGGCATCTGCATCAGGCCGGGATAGACGGCCGGGTCGTCCATCATCGCGGCGATGGCGGCGGCGTCGGCGACGCGGGCGCGGCGGACCGTGATCGTCATGGGCGCACGCCGCGAAGGTTGCGGTAGTGGAGGAAGACTTCGTCGCCCTCGACTTCGCTCGCGACGAGCTGCAGGCGGCGCAGGTCGTTGCGGTCGAAGCCGGCGCCGTCGGCAAGGCTCGGCGCCGGGCCGCCGACGACGAGCGGGCAGAGCGTCACGTGCATCTCGTCGAGCGCATCGGCAGCGAGGAACTGGAACAGCAGGTCGCCGCCGGCTTCGACGAGCAGCCGCTCGACGCCACGCGCGGCCAGCCGGTCGACGATCCAGCGGACCGGCGGATCGCCCTCTCCCGGCCACGCTTCGATATCGGCGGGGAAGTCGCGCGGAACCGATGCCGCGCGCGTCACGAAGAGCGGACGGATCGCCGGCTCGCGCAGGAAATCGGAGTCGAGTGGGACGCCAAGCGAGCGCGTGACGACGATGTTCCACGGCCGCGCCGTCAGCCGTGCGCGGTCGCCATCGTCGGGGAGCGCCGGATGCGGCCAGTTGCGAAATGTCGCGCCGCCGACGAGCACGGCATCGGCCGCGGCGCGCAGCCGGCTCATGCGCGCATGGTCGCGCGCGCTGCCAAAGAACGTGAAACGCCGCTCGCGCGTGTTGATGCGGCCATCGAGCGAGACCGCGGTGTTGCTGATGACCTGCACGCTATGACCTGACAACGCCTAGCAGTCTCGTGCCGCAGCGGGCAGGACCTAGGGCTTCGCGCCGCCGGCGTCGCCGCGCCCGCGTGTGATCTCGACGCCGGCCCATTCGAGGCCCTGCACCGGCGGCCGCTTCCTGACGCGGATCGTGACGTGGTCGATCAACGCATTCTTCAGGGCGACCTCGGCCAGCGTCTCGGCGACACGCTCGATGAGCAGGAACTCGTGCCCCTGGACGGCATCGATGAGATCGCCGGCGAGCCGATAATCGACCGTGCGCTCGAGATCGTCGGCGAGCGCTGCATCGCGAAGCGACGGGCAATAGAGCTTCACCTCGACACGCAGCGATTGCGGCGTCGCCCGCTCGACGTCGGTGCAGCCGACCCGGCACGGCACTTCGAGGCCTTCGAGGAAGAGCATGTCCATCAGACGCGCTCCTCGACCCAGCCGCGCACCG
>DASXIP010000708.1:0-3181 GCA_036497875.1 Caldimonas sp. | reverse complement strand
AGGACCTGGCCGAGGATGACCTCGCCGATCTGGTCGCCTTTCAGGTGCGCGCGTTCGAGGAGGTTGGCGATGACCGCCGCGCCGAGCTCGGGGGCCGGAGTCTTGGCGAGACTGCCGCCGAACTTGCCGACTGCTGTGCGGGCGGCGGCGACGATGACGATGTCGGTGCTCATGGAACTCTCCTGAGATGAATGTGGTGCGGCCTCGGCATGCGGATCACGCCGCCTTTTCCTTCACGTAGCGACCGGGGGCAGGCTCGATCGCCTTGTACGTCGCGTTGCCGGGCCTCTTCGCTGCGGCAACCTGCTTGCCGCCGAACGGGGCGAGCCATTGCGACCAACCAGTCCACCAGCTGCCCGGGTGCTCGGTCGCCTCGGCAAGCCAGTCGTCAGGCAACGGCGGCAGCGCAGCGCTCTTGCCGACCCAATGACTGCGCTTCTTCACCCGCGGCGGATTGATGACGCCGGCGATGTGGCCCGACGCGCCGAGGACGAAGCGGCGCTTGCCCTTCAGCAGCTGCGTGGTGCGGTAGGCGCCTTGCCACGGGACGATGTGGTCCTCGCGTGAGGCATAGATGAAGCTCGGCGCGGCGATGCTGCCGAGATCGATCTTCTCGCCGCAGACCGTCGCCCGCCCCGGCGTGGAAAGATTGTTCTCGAGATAGGTGTTGCGCAGGTACCAGCAATACATCGGCCCTGGCAAATTGGTGCCGTCGCTGTTCCAGTAGAGGAGGTCGAACGGCGGCGGCGTCTCGCCCTTCAGGTAGTTGGCGACGACGTAGTTCCAGACCAGATCGTTCGGGCGCAGGAAGCTGAACGTCGTCGCCAGCTCCTGCCCTTTCAGCAGGCTGCCACCGCCGGCGCTCTGGGCGCCGAGCGTCATCTCGCGCATGCGCACGGCCGTTTCGTCGATGAAGATGTCGAGGATGCCGGTGTCGCTGAAGTCGAGAAAGGTCGTGAGCAGCGTCAGGCTCGCCGCCGGTTGCTCGCCGCGTGCCGCCAGCACGGCAAGCGCGCTGGCGAGGATCGTCCCGCCGATGCAAAAGCCGAGCGTATTGATCTGCTTCTGGCCCGTGATCTCGCGGACGATGTCGATCGCACGCAGCACCGCGTCCTCGATGTAGTCGTCCCAGGTACGCTGCGCGATCTCCTCGCCCGCGTTCTTCCAGCTGACCAAGAAGACACGATGCCCTTCGGCGACCGCATAGCGGATCAGCGAGTTCTCGGGCTGCAGGTCGAGGATGTAGAACTTGTTGATGCATGGCGGCACGAACAGGATCGGCCGCTCGTACACCTTCGCAGTCAGCGGCGCGTACTCGATCAGCTGGAAGAGCTCGTTCTCGAACACCACCGAGCCCGCGCTCGTCGCGACGTTGCGGCCGACCTCGAACGCGCTCTCGTCGGTCTGCGACAGATGGCCGCGCTGGGTATCGTTCCAGAGCTGGACGAGGCCATGCACCAGGCTATCGCCGTTGGTGTCGATCGCCTTCTTCTGCGCCTCCGGATTGAGCGCGAGGTAGTTACTTGGTGAGGCGGCGTCGATCCATTGCAGCACCGCGAATCGCAGCCGCGCCTGCGTCTTGGGATCGCCCTTGATGGCCTTGGCGAGCCTGAGCAGCGTGCGCGCGTTGAGCAGGTACATCCCGGCCAGGAACGCCGCCGAGGGATTGCGCTGCCAGTCGGGGCTCGCGAAGCGGCGATCGCCGAGCGCCGGCGGTGCGCTGCCAGGAACGAGCAGGCGGTTCCAGACCGCCGTCGCCTCGGCGAGATACTCGCGCTGCGCCTCGGCAAGCGCCTCGGCCGGCAGGCTGAGACCGGCGATCGACTTCCAGGCCTCGACCACCTCGCCGCCCGGAGTTCCCGGCCCGCCGTTCGCAGCGCCGAGGGCGTGGAAGGTCTCCTCCAGGGTCGGCGCCCGCAGCGGCCGCGCTTCGCTCTTGTTGGCCATGGAATCGATTATCCGCCGCGGCGCCGTCTGTCGGGGCGGCGCCGAACTCGGGGCGAAAAAAGGGTGGTCAGTCGCTCGCGACCCAGATCGCAGCGGCCATGCGGCCGGTCTTGCCGTCGCGGCGATACGAGAAGAAGCGCTTGCGGTCGGTGACCGTGCACCAGTAGCCGCCATCGACCCTCTGCACGCCTGCAGCGGCCAGCCGGTCGCGGGCCAGCCCTGCCAGGTCGGCGAGCCACTTGCGACCGTCGCGAGCGCGGAAGCGTTGCGCCGCGGTTGTCGTTGCCGCATCTTCATCCGGGTCGACACCGAACGCGGCGAGGACATCTGCGCCGACCTCGAATGCATCGGGGCCGATGCATGCGCCGAGCCATGCCGAGAGCTCGGCCGGTGCGCAGCCCGCGGCCTCGCTCACCGCAGCGACCGCAGCCTCGACGATGCCGCCCGCGAGACCGCGCCAGCCGGCGTGCGCGGCGCCGACGGCGCGTCCGTGCGGCGCGGCAAGCAACACCGGCAGGCAGTCGGCAGCCTGAACGACGCAGGCGATGCCAGGAACGGTCGTCACCGCGGCGTCAGCCTCGTGGACCGGCGCGCCGGCAACCGCGTCGCCGCCAGCGACGTGCACGACGCGCGCGCCGTGAACCTGGCGCAGAAAGACCGGCGCGGCTCTGGTGGCCTCAGCCAAGCGAAGACGGTTGACGGTGACGTGCACAGGATCGTCGCCGACCGCGACGCCCACGTTCATCGACGCGCAAGAACCCGTGCTGACACCGCCGGCGCGCGTCGTCATGAGCGCACCGACCCCGGCGATGTGCCACTCGGGCGCGAGCCAGTCGGGATGGGCGGTCACGCCGCGTCGGGGCACGCCGACGGCTCGGTCGACGCGAACGCCGGCTCGGCCATGCAAGCGTCGAAGATGCGCAGTACGGTCGGCACGTGGTCGAGGCGGCAGTCCATCCGCCTGGCGTTGAAGATCTGCGGCACGAGGACGCAATCGGCCAGCCCCGGACGGTCGCCGTGGCAGAAGCGCCCGGTCGACGGATGGCCGGCGAGTTCGCGCTCGACGACCTCAAGGCCGGTCTCGACCCAGTGCCGGTACCAGCGATCCTTGTCGGCGTCGCTCACCTTGAGCTCGCGCTGCAGGTAGCGCAGCACGCGCAGGTTGTCGAGCGGATGGATCTCGCACGCGATGTCGAGCGCGAGCGTTCGCACGCGGGCGCGGCCGAGCGCGTCA
>DASXIP010000707.1:0-4703 GCA_036497875.1 Caldimonas sp. | reverse complement strand
TCGACGCTCGCCGGAGCCGCTCGGGCCGGGGCCGCCTCGAGCACGAAATAGCGCTGCACGCTCGCGCTGCCGCAGCCCGCCAGCGCCGCCGCGCTGGCGATGGCCATGACGACGGCGCGCCTGTTCATCGATGCTCCTCCCCCGGGCCGTAGCTGCCCTCGGCCGGCCCGAACAGCGAGCTGCGCGGGTCGCGCAGCTTCCGCGCTGCCACACCGAGCGCATCGGCCGTGCTGCGCAGCTGCTGGGCTGTCAGCCTGACCTCGACGTCGCTATCGGTCAACACATCCTCGGTGCGCTTCGTCAGCGTGGACACGTCGCTGCTCATCTGCCGCACCGCGCCGGTCACGTCGTGCAGGCTCGTCGTCGTCTCGGCGCCGAGCGCGTCATAGCGCTCGACGAGCCGGTGCACGTCGCCGCTCAACGCGACCGTGGCGACGCCGACCCGATCGGCGGTGCCGCCGATCGTCGCCAGCGTGCCGTCGACCCGTTTCATGATGCCCCGGGCGTCGTGGGTGATGACGCGCAGGTTGTCGAGCGTCTCGCCGATGGCTGCCTGGTTGGCGGCCGAGAGTGTCGTGTTGATCCGGCCGAGCGTCTCGTCAGCGCGCTGCGCGAGCTCGTTGACCGTCTCCGAGAACTGCTGCAGCTGCGAGGCGCCTTCGGCGATCACGGGGTCGGGCTCGCCGGACTCGGCGCGAGTCAGCGCCGGGCTGTCCTCGGTGATGTTCTGCAGCCGGATCGTCGCCAGGCCAGTGATGAGGTTGCGCTCGACGACCGCTCGCGTGCTTTCCTTGACCGGTGTCGAAGGGTCGACTTCGACGATGACCTCGACCGTTCCCGGCCGCTGCGACGAAAACGCGAAGCGCGAGACCGCGCCGACGCGGATGCCCCGCATCCGCACGTCGCTGCGCACCTGGAGGCCTTCGAGCGATTGGTGCGCGAAGTAGATCTTGTACGACCGCGTGTCGTTGCCGCGCCCGGACGCAGCGAGCCAGGCGACGGCTGCGACCAGCGCCGCGAGCAGGACGAGCACCGAGGTGCCGACGAGGGTGTACCTGGCTTCGGGTTCCATCAACGCTGTCCTTCCTTGTGCGGCGCACGTGCCGAGAAATAGTCCTTGATCCAGGGGTGCCCATTCCTCCGTACCGCCTCGATCGGTCCGTCGGCGATCACCTTGCCCGCCGAAAGCGCGACGGCGTGGTCGACGATCGAGAGCAATGTATCGAGGTCGTGCGTGACCATGAAGACGGTGAGCCCGAGGCTGTCGCAAAGGGCGCGAACGAGGCCGTCGAACGAGCGCGCGCCGATCGGGTCGAGCCCTGAGGTCGGCTCGTCGAGGAACAAGATTTCCGGCTCGAGGGCGAGCGCGCGCGCCAGGGCGACGCGCTTGCGCATGCCGCCCGAAAGCTGAGCCGGCATCTTGCGTCCCGTGTCCGGCGGCAGGCCGACGAGCGAGAGTTTGAAGCAGACGAGCGAGTCGATCAGCGATTGCGCCAGATTGGTGTTTTCGCGAAACGGCACGGCGATGTTCTCGGCGACTGTGAGCGAGGAAAACAGCGCCCCATCCTGAAAGAGCATGCCGAAGCGGCGGCGCAGGCCGTCCATCTGCACCTCGCCCGCCGTCCATACGTCGACGCTGAAAAGACGTACGCTGCCACTGGCTGGGCGGAGCAGGCCGATGATCTCCTTCAGCAGCACCGACTTGCCGGTGCCGCTGCCACCGATGAGCGCAGCGACCTCGCCTCGCCGCACCGAGAAGCTCACGCCGTCGTGGATCACGTCGGCGCCGAAGTGCGTGACGATCCGGTCGACCTCGAGTACCGCGTCCATCAGATGCCCAGGCGCTGCAGGGTGACAGCGAACACGGCGTCGAGGACGATGACCCAGACGATGCTCTGCACGACGGTCGAGGTCGTGTGCTCGCCGACGCTGCGCGCATCGCGCTCGACCGACAGACCCATCCGGCAGGCGATGACGGCGATGAAGGCGGCGAACACCGGCGCCTTGGCTACGCCGACGACGAACGCGCTCATCGGCAGGACGGCATGCAGGCGGCTCACGAAAGAGGAGGGCGTGATGTTGAGCTGAGTCGCGCCGATCAGCACGCCGCCGGCGATGCCGGCGAGATCGCCGACGAAGACGAGCAGGGGCAGGCCGACCATGATCGCGACGAGCCTCGGAATGACGAGCACCTGGATCGGCGACAGACCCAGCGTGCGTATCGCATCGGTCTCCTCCTGCACCTTCATCGAGCCGATTTGCGCGGTAAACGCCGCGCCTGAGCGGCCGGCGACGATCACGGCAACGAGGATCGGCGAAAGCTCGCGGCAGATGGCGATGCCAACCCCGTCGACGACGAAGACCGTGGCCCCGTATTGCTGCGCCTGGACGCCGAGCAAATAGGCGAAGACGACGCCGATCAGGAAGGTGACCAGCGCGGCGATCGGCAGCGCGTCGATGGTCACGACCTCGAACTGCGACACCGTCTCCTTGAAGCGGAAGAGGCGCGGCCTGCCCGCGATCGCGAGGGCCTCGAGAGTGACCTCGCCGAGGAAGGCGTTGTGCGTCGCCAGAGTACGCAACGTCTGCGTGGCTGCGCGTCCGATGCGCTGGACGACGCCGTGACGTGAGATCGCCTCGGGAACGGAGTGCTCGGTCATCCGGTCCCGCACCAGGGCAAGGAGGCGTTGCGGACCCTGCGGCATCCGGCGCATGTTGACATCACCGGCAGCGACCCCCAGGGTGTCGAGGTGACGCAGGAGCAGGAAGGCGGCTGCGGTGTCGAGATCCTCGAGTCGGCTGCCGTCGAGAGTCCAGCCTGGGGCCGGCGCGGCGCTCAACGCGGTGACGTCCGCGAGGATGCTGCCGAGGTGTTCGAGCCGCCAACGTCCTCGCAGGTAGAGGACGTTCACGCCATCTTCGGTCGACCGCTCGATCCAGGGTGACGGTTCGCTAGCCACGACTGTCCGCTATTCTGCTCGCCTGCGCCGTTCCGTCGGAGCCACAGGTGATGATGGCGCTTCGAGAGCAGCGCGGGGCCTCTGCTGAAACGTCAGCTCGAATCGAAGCTGATGGACCCACGCGTTGGCAAGCGATGGATCGGTGTTCGGATGGACGACGTATTGCAGGTCGGACTGGACAGTGAGCCATGGTTTGACCAGGGTCAGGTAGCTCAATTCGATCGTCGTTTCGCTGCGCGTCACCGGCTGGAGCAGGAATTGCTGGGAGCGCATGTACGGCGAGCCGTTTCGCGCGGCGGTGATCGCGACCCCGATCGGGTTGGTCTCCGGTGTGCAGTAGTCGAGGCGATCGCGCCCCGGGCGCGCAATCGGAAGCTCTGCTCGCCTTCCCGATCTCGATGCGCGGCAGCGCATCAAGCTCAAGCATCACATGGCAGGCATCCTGCATCTCTATCATGGGCGACCCCTTGAAGGAGCCCGACGCCATGTCCGTTCAATTCCATCGCCGTTCCGTCCTGGCGCTCGCCGCAGCGGCCGTCGCACCGGCCGCCTGGTCGCAGGCCGCGGCCGAAAGCACCCTAGCGCAGATCAAGCAGCGCGGCGCGCTGCGCGTCGGCGTCACGCAGGCGCCGCCGTGGTTCTCGAAGGACCCGAAGACCGGGGAGTGGGCCACCGGCGTCGGCGTCTCGCTCGGCAAGGCGATGGCCGCCGACCTCGGCGCGAAGTTCGAGCCGGTCGAGGTGACGTGGGGCACGTCGATCGCCGCGCTTCAGGGCAACAAGATCGACATGATGTCGATGATGGACGCCACGCCCGAGCGTGCCGAGGCGGTCGATTTCCCGAAGACGCCGCTGCTCTGGTACTCGCTCGCGGTGCTCGCGCGCGACGACCTGCCCGTGAAAACCTGGGCTGATCTCGACCAGCCTTCCGTGCGCATCGCCGTGCCGCAGGCCAGCAGCATGGACAAGTTCCTGAGTGAGCACGTGGCCAAGGCCTCGATTTCGCGCTTCCCCGGCAACGCCGAGTCGATCGCCGCGTTCCAGGCCGGGCGTGCCGACGCGGTGTGCCTGTTCCACCCGCCGCTCCTCGCGGCACGGCAAAAGCTCGGCGCCGGCAAGATCGTCGTGCCCACGCCGGCGCAGTCGCAGGCGTCGAGCGTCGCGGTGCGCAAGGAAGCTGACAAGTCCTGGCTCGAGTGGGTCGACAAGGAAATCGGCAAGTTCTATGCGAGCGGCCAGACGCAGAAGTGGTACGAGGAATATCTGGTGGGCTTCGGCCTCGACCCCAAGGCCTCGCCGCCGGTGATGAAAGAGATGCTCGGCAAGTCGTAGCCGCCGGCCGCGCCGCATCCGTTCGGTCACGCCACTTCCTGCTCGTCGTCGATGCACGTGTGGAACTTCGCCCCGGTGTGGGCGAACGCAGGCCTGCTGGCGCTCGGCCTGCTCAACACGCTGAAAGTGACCGGCGCGGCGCTCGCATTTGGCGTGCCGCTCGGCCTCCTGCTCGCCCTCATGCGGCTCTCGCCGTCGCGCTGGCTGGCATGGCCCGCGGGCGCGGTGATCGAGGTCTTTCGCACCACGCCGCCGCTGGTGCAGCTGTTCTGGTTCTTCTTCGCCCTGCCGATCCTGATCCAGGTCGAGATGACGCCATACGTGGCCGCGGTGCTCACGTTCTCGATCCAGTCGGCAGCGTTCTTCGCCGAGGTCTTCCGCGGCGGCATCGTCTCGGTCGAGCGCGGCCAGT
>DASXIP010000706.1:0-2306 GCA_036497875.1 Caldimonas sp. | reverse complement strand
CGCGTCAGCACTACGCTCGACTGCTCGAGTTGACGCGGGAGGCTGATACGGCGCTGCCCGAAATCGTGCGCGCCAAGACCTACTTGGCGGCGAAGTGACGTCGTCGCGCCGACGTGCGTGGTTGATCGCTCCTGTGCTCTTTGGTGGTCAAACGGCGTGGTCGCTGCACGTCGGAGAACGGCGACGACACACTGAACGCGGGCAGCGCCGTCCGTTGCGAATGTCGGCTCAGAGCTATCAGTCGTTCGCAGAACACGCGAAGCAATCGGGTCGGGCCCGCCCAACGTCAGCTGAAATGTTCAACCAAACCGTCGCGTTGACCGTTGAATCCACCGTCGCGAGCGGTCGCTCATGTTGCCGCCCGGCGCGGATTACGCCCGGCAGCTGCGCCACTGCCTGCTGTAGCTCGCCGCCGGCTGCACGACGACCGTCGCACCGCTCGGCGTGCGCAGGGCGCTGCCGGTCTCGATCTGGAGCTTCATCGCGTACTTCTCGAAGAACGCGTCGAACATCTCGCCGCCGCGCATGCCAACGGCGTGCAGTTGGTCGCTGCCGGCGTCCCACTCGAGCAGCACCGCCGCCAGCGGCTGCGGCGCCGGACCGCCGATCACGCGCGCGCCGTGCTGCGGGTCGTACCGCGAGTTGTCGCCGCAGCAGTGGATCACGTGCGCCGGCTCCCTGCCGGCGCCGCTGCGCAGGCCGATGAAGCTGATCGTCGGCGTCGGGTACATCAGCTTGTGCGCGCAGATCGCCGAGAACGCGACGATCGAGCGGTTCGGGCCGACGCCGGCCGGCGCCGCGTAACGCTGCTGGTCGCCGGTGACCAGGTCGGTCGCCGCCACCTCGCGCTCGAACGCGATCAGGAACACCGGAGCGACCGTGTACGGGTAGTTGAACAAGAACGCTTCGCCCGTCTTCAGCTGGCGCGCCGGCCAGGGGCTGCCGTGTGTGTCGACCAGCAGCGAGCGCGGCTGGCGCTGGATCTCGCCGGCAGCGACCACCGGTAGCGCGCCCGACGCCGCCCAGGCGCCGGCGACGCACGCAGCCTGGCGCATCAGGTCGCGGCGGCGCGGGTCGTCGGGGTCGGGCGGCACGTGAGCGACGCTACACGAGCCGCGCAGCCCGAGCAATGCGCTCGACCGTTGACCATGGCCCCTTTGCGCGTCGCTTCGTCGTGGTCCGGGATCGCTCGAGCCAGCGGCCGTTTCGCGTGCGGCGCCAGTCTTGCTATCGTCGCACCGTGACCACTGGACTGACCGAGCTGCTCGACAGCAACCGCCGCTGGGCCGGGAAGATGGAGTCGGCGAGGCCGGGCTTCTTCACCAGCCTGCTGCAACAACAGGCGCCGCAGTACCTCTGGATCGGCTGCGCCGACAGCCGCGTCCCCGCCAACGAGCTGGTCGACCTCGATCCGGGCGAGCTCTTCGTTCATCGCAACGTCGCCAACGTCGTCGTCCACTCCGACCTCAACTGCCTGTCGGTGATCCAGTACGCGATCGACGTCCTGAAGGTGCACCACATCATCGTCGTCGGTCACTCGCAGTGCGGCGGCGTCGCCGCGGCGCTCCAGGACCGCAGCGTCGGCCTCGCCGACAACTGGCTCCGCCACGTCCAGGACGTCCGCAACCGCCACGGCGTCTGGCTCTCAACCGTGGCCGAAGGCGAGCGCGTGAACGCGCTCTGCGAGCTCAACGTCATCGAGCAAGCGCTTAACGTCTGCCAGACGACGGTCGTCCAGGAGGCGTGGCAGCGCGGCCAGGAAGTCGTCGTCCACGGCTGGGTCTACCGGCTGCACAACGGCCTGCTCAAGGACCTGACGATGACGGTCAGCCGGCTCGACGACGCCGGCGCGGCCTACGAAAGCGCGCTGGCCGCGGTGCATGCCCGCTACGGCGAGCCGGCGCGTCCGGCGTGAGCGATCCGATCGTCAGGCGCCGAGGTGCCGATGCCAGAGCGCGCGATCGGCGAGCAGCGCGCTCGAGCTGCCGCGCCAGACGACACGGCCCTTCTCGACGATGACGTGGTGGTCGCCGATCGCAACCAGCCGCTCGACGTACTTGTCGATCACGATCATCGCCAGCCCGGCGCCGCGCAGCGCGGCAAGGGCGCGCCAGATCTCCTCGCGCACGAGCGGCGCCAGCCCTTCGGTCGCCTCGTCGAGGATCAGCAACAGCGGATTGGTGACGAGCGCGCGGCCGATCGCGAGCATCTGCTGCTCGCCGCCCGAGAGCTGGTCGCCGAAGTGGCGGCGCCGCGCGGCCAGCGCCGGGAACATCGCCAGCACGCGCGCCGGCGACCAGTCGGCA
>DASXIP010000705.1:0-2619 GCA_036497875.1 Caldimonas sp. | reverse complement strand
CAACGCCTACTTTACCGGCTTCGGCAGCGCCAAGCGCGTCGTCTTCTACGACACGCTGCTCGCGCGCCTGGCCGCCGGCGAGGTCGAGGCGGTGCTCGCGCACGAGCTCGGCCACTTCAAGCTGCGCCACATCAGGAAGCGCATGTTGGCGACGGCGGCGCTGACACTCGTGTTCTTCGCCACGCTGGGCTGGCTCGCGACCCGCAGCTGGTTCTACGGCGGCCTCGCGGTCGCGCCCAACCTGACGCTGCCGAACGACGCTCTCGCCCTGATCCTGCTTCTCCTCGTCGGCTCGGTGTTCGGCGTGTTCGCATCGCCGCTCTTGGCCGGCTGGTCGCGGCGCGACGAGTTCGAGGCCGATGCATTCGCATCGCGGCATGCCGACGGCGCCGCGCTCGCGTCGGCGCTCCTCAAGCTGCACGAGGACAATGCGTCGACCCTGACGCCGGATCCGCTTTACGCGCGGTTCTACTATTCGCATCCACCGGCGGTGGAACGCCTCGCGGCGCTCACGCCGGGGCCCGTTGCAGCGACCGCACCATGACCGATTTCCTCCACCAGCAGTGCCAGCAGCAGGTCGCCGCGATGAGCGCGCAGGCGATCCGCGACCACCTCGCGCAGATGAGCGGGTGGCGCGAGGACGGCGGGACGATCGAGAAGACGTTCGCGTTCAAGGGCTGGCTCGAGACCGTCGCCTTCGTCGACGCGCTCGCCTGGATGTGTCACGTCGAGGACCACCACCCCGACCTGCAGGTGCAGTACGGCCGCTGCAAGGTTCGCTTCTCGACCCACTCGGCCGGCGGCGTGTCGGCGAACGACTTCATCTGCGCCGCCAAGGCCGATGCCCTCGTCGCCTTCCTCGGCTGAGGGACAGATCGTTTCCGCGCACGGCCGCCATGTGGTGGTCGAAGACGCTGCGGCCGAGCGCGTGCTCTGCCATGTGCGCGGCAAGCGCAGCGACGCCGTGGTCGGCGATCGCGTCCGCTGGCAGCGCTCGGGCGACGAAGGCGTCGTCGAGGAAGTCCTGCCGCGCACGAACCTGCTCTACCGGCAGGACGAATGGAAGACGAAGGCGTTCGCCGCCAACATCGACCAGTTGCTGATCGTCGTCGCCGCCGAGCCCGTGTTCAGCGAATCGCAGCTCGCGCGGGCGCTGATCGCTGCAGCGGACGCGGCAATCCCGGCGCGCATCGTCCTCAACAAGCGCGACCTGCCGACCTTCGCCGCGGCGCGCGAGCGGTTGCAGCCGTACGCCGCGATCGGGATCGTCGTCGTCGAGGTCGCCCTCAAGCGCGATGCCGACGACGCGCGTGCGCGGCTCGCGCCGCTGCTCGCCAGCCGGGCGACGCTCGTCCTCGGCCCGAGCGGCGCCGGCAAGAGCACGCTCGTCAACCTGATGGTGCCGGGCGCCCGTGCGCAGACCGGCGAGATCTCGCAGGCGCTGCGCACCGGGCGTCACACGACGACGGTGACCGCGTGGCACTGGCTCGACCGCGAGCGGACGAGCGCGATCATCGATTCGCCGGGCTTTCAGGAGTTCGGCCTGCGACACATCGAAGCCGGCCGTCTTGCCGCGCTGATGCCCGACATCGCGCGCCACGCCAGCGCCTGCCGCTTCTACAACTGCACCCATCTGCACGAGCCGGGCTGCGGCGTCCTCGCCGCCCTCGAACGCGGCGAGATCGCGCCTTCGCGCCACCGCATCTACGGCGAGATCTTCGCCGAGCTGCAGACTCGGTCGGGCTAGCCGATCAGGTTGGCGAGCGAGAGCAGGGCGAGCAGCAGCATCCAGAGCACGACCGAGCGCCAGACGAGCGCGACGACGCTGCGCAGGTGGCCGATCTGCGGCACCTCGCCCGGCGTCAAGCCTTCAGCCGCGGCCGACCCCGGCAAGGCGCCGGCCTCGAATGTCTTGGCGCGGTCGGGGGTGAGGCCGGGTGCGGAACCACCGCCGAGCTGGACGCCGACCGCGCCCGCCGCTGCGGCGAGGATGACGCCTTCGTTGTCGTGCTTCCAGAGCGACGCGTCGCGACGCCAGCAGTTGACCGCCTCCTCGAAGTTGCCGACCACCGCGAACCCCGACGCGGTCATGCGCGCCGGCACGTGGTCGAGGATCCCGAAGATGCGCAGCGACAGCGCGCCGAGCCGCTCGTTGACGGCGATTCCGGCACTGCCGCTGCGGTACGACCAGTAGCGGGCGACGAACTCGGCGAGCCGGTACAGCACGGCGCCGGCCGGCCCGAGGCCGACTGTCGAGAGCAACACGAACCAGAAGAAGACGCCGAACACATGGCGGTGCGCGGCGAGCAGCGAATGCTCGATCAGGTGGCGCAGGAACGCGCTCGTCGGCAGATCGCTGGCGTCGAGATGGCGCCACTCGGCGAGCAGGCGCCGGGCCTCGATCTCGTCGCCGCGCTCGAGCGCGGCGCGGATGTCGGTGAAATAGTGACTGAACTGGCGAAAGCCGAGCGTCAGGTAGAGCACGGCGACGTCGAACGCAAGTCCGAGCCGGACCTGCGTCAATGCGAGGTAGACCGCGGCGCAGATCACCGTCGGCACGAGCACCGTGATCGACCAGACGATCCACGCGTGATGCTCCTTGCCGGCATCGAAGTTGCG
>DASXIP010000704.1:0-4032 GCA_036497875.1 Caldimonas sp. | reverse complement strand
GATGACTTCGTTGAACGGCTCGCCGGCGTGGATGTCGTCGACGTCGATGAAGACGGCATCGGCGCCGAAGCGGCGCACGAGCTCGTCGCTGACGGCGCGCGCATAGCCCGCTGCATCGTCGCGGCGGTAGCTGATGAAGATCCGAGGCTGGCTCATGCGTCGGCGTCAGGCGGTGCGCCGGCAGGATAGCGCTGCGCCGTGGTCAGACCGCGCGCCCGGCCGCGTCGGCGGCGGCTCGGGCATTGCCGGCGCCTCGCGAGGAGTAGATTTCAACGCTTCACGATGGACACCTCGACACCCGAAGAGGCTCGGCAACTCCAGGCAGCCCTCGATACGCTGGAGTCGCAAGTTCGTTGCTGGGCGAAGCCGCGTTCCAGTCGGTGGTCGGCCCGATCCGCGCGCGCCTGGCGCAGCTCGCCGGCACCCCACAGGCAGCGCCGATCGGCGCCGACGCGCCCGTCGTCAAACAGGTCAGCGTACTCTTCCTCGATCTCGTCGGCTCGACCGCGCTAGGCCGCAGTCTTGATCCCGAGGAGCTGAGCACCGTCGTCGATGGCGCCTTGTCGCGCTTCTCGGCCGTGGTCCGCGGCCATGGCGGCAAGGTGCTGCAGTACGCCGGCGACAGCGTGCTCGCGGCGTTTGGCGCCGACCGCGTCGAAGAAGACGATGCGGAACGCGCCGTGCGCTGCGGCCTGGCGCTCCTCGTCGAAGCCCGCGCGATCGAAGCCGAGGTCCGGGCGCGCCATCGGCGCGAGGGGTTCGGCATTCGCGTCGGCGTGCACACGGGCACCGCGCTGCTCGGCGGCGGCGTCGATGCGGAGTCGACGATTCGAGGGCAGGCGGTGAACCTCGCCGCAAGAATGGAGCAGACGGCGCCGGCCGGGGCCTTGAGGATCAGCGACAGCACGTATCGCCATGTTCGGGGCGCCTTCGACGCTGACGTGCAACCTCCGTTGCAAGTCAAGGGCATCGAAGAGCCCGTCGTCACCTACCTGGTGCGCCGGGCCAAGGCGCGTTCGTTTCGAGTCGCGGCCCGCGGCGTCGAAGGGATCGAGACCCGGATGATCGGCCGCGAGCGCGAGCTCGATCTCCTGCGCGGCACGTTCGAAGCGCTGCTCGCACCTCGCGCCGCTCTTGCCTGCATCACCGTCGTCGCCGACGCCGGCCTCGGCAAGAGCCGCCTGCTCTACGAATTCCTGGACTGGGTCGAAGCGCGCCCCACGCCCCATGGCCTGTTCCAGGGTCGCGCGACACCCCAGACCCAAGGCCAGCCGTACGGGCTGCTGCGCGACATCCTCGCGGCACGGGCGCTGATCCAGGACACGGACTCGATGGAGGTCGCGAAGACGAAGATCGAGGAATTCATCGTGCAGCTGTTCGCCGGCGACGAAGGCGCCGACGAGGACGAGGCCGAGGCGCACGCGCACGTGCTCGGCCAGATGCTCGGCCTGGATTTTTCCGCGAGCCGGCACGTTACCGGAATTCGCGAGGATGCGCGCCAGATCCGGAGCCGCGGCTTTCGCACGGCAGCGCTGGCGATGCGGCGGGTAAGCGAGGTCGGTGCGGCGCCTCTGCTCCTGCTGCTCGAGGATTTGCACTGGGCTGACGACGCGTCGCTGGACTTCCTCGATTACCTGGTTCAGGCGCTCGCCGACGTACCGATGCTCGTTCTGAGCTCGAGCCGCGCCGCCTTGTTCGAGCGCCGCGAGGCGATGCTCGGCGCCGTCAAGCAGCGAATCGATCTGCAGCCGCTGGACGGGGCGACGCGCGACGAGCTTGCGAGCGAGCTCCTGAAGAGGCTCGATCGCGTGCCGCCCGCGCTGCGTTCGCTCGTCACCGGCGCCGCTGATGGCAACCCGTTCTACATGGAAGAGCTGGTCAAGATGCTGATCGACTCCCGGGCCATCGTGCCGGGGCCGGGAGCGTGGCGGGTGGATCCCGAGCGAGTGATCGCGATCGAGGTTCCCAGCACCCTGACAGGCGTCTTGCAGGCGCGCCTGGATCGCCTCGCGCGCGACGAGCGCGAGGCGCTGCAGGTCGGCAGCGTCGTCGGGCTGACGTTCTGGGACAAGGCGATCGCCTTCATCGACGCCGGCTCCGAGCGGCAGCTGCCACGGCTCGCCGAGCGCGAGCTGATCAGATCCCGGGACCGGCGCGACAACGTCCCGACGCCGGAGGACGCCCGCGAGTACGTCTTCGGACACCAGTTGCTCCACCAGGTCACCTACGAAACCATCCTCAAGAGCCGGCGCGAGCGGGCCCACTTGCGCGCGGCGGAGTGGTTCGCCAACGTGACGGGCGCCCGCGCCAACGATTTCATCGGTCTCGCCGCAGAGCATTTCGACCGAGCGGGCGAGCCCGACCGTGCCTGCGAAACCTTTGCCCGCGCGGCCGAGCATGCGGCGAGCACGTTCGCCAACGAGTCGGCGCTGCGCTACATCGAACGCGGCCTGGCGCTCGCTGCGCCGGCCGATGCCAGAGTGCGCTGGCGTCTGTTGGCGACCAGGGAGCGCACCCTCGACCTGCAGGGGCGCCGCGTCGAGCAGCGGGCCGACGTCGAAGCACTGACGAAGCTCGCCGAAGTGCTCGACGACGAGCAGCAATGGGGAAGCCGCGTTTCGCCAGGCCGACATCGCGATGCGAACGAGCGACTATGCGACGTCGGAACGCGAATCCCGGCGAGCAGCGGCGATCGCGAGCCGAATCGGCGCCAACGAGCTGCTGTTGCGTGCCGAGACGAGACTTGCGACGGCGCTGGCCAATCAGGGCAACCCGGTCGAGGGGGAAAAGATCGCCCGGATCGGTCGCGACCGCGCTCGTGCAACCGGACTCAAGCGACTCGAGATCTTCCTCGTCAATGCGCTGGGCATCTGCAGCGAACTCGGCGGCGATTCCGGGATGCAATTGAACTATTTGCTGCAGGGGCTCGCGCTCGGTCGCGAGCTCAACGATCGCCGGATCGAGGCCGTCCTCCTGGCGAACGCGGGGCTGATCTTCTTTCGTCTGGGGGCGACGCGCAGGCAGAGCAGCACCTGGCGGACGCGTTGAAGCGAAACCGGGAGCTCGGCATTCGCGAGATGGAAGGGCACGTCCTGTGCAGCATGGCCGAGCTCGCGCTGCGCCACCGCGACGGCGTGCGCGCGCGCGCCGATGCCGAGTCGGCGCTCGACATCGCCGTCGCGGTGCGATCGCGACAGAACGAGACCTGTGCGTTGGCGGCTAGCGGCAACGCCGATCTGCTGCTCGGCCGCTGGGAAGCATCGGCCCGCAGCTTCCAGCGCATGGAGGCGCTCGCGCGCGACATCGCGTTCCCGCCGGCGGTGCTCGACGCCCTCGAAGGGCAGGCTCGCCTCGCCCTTGCGCAGGGCGACATCGATCGTGCGACGAGCAAGCTAGAGAGCTTGGTCGGTTATGCCGACGTGCGCGATGCGTCGATGGCCGGGCGAGCCGGCGGCCTCGGCGGCTCGATGGAGCACTGGATCCGGCTGACGACCTACAAGGTGCGCGCCCGAGCCGGCGACGCCAGGGCTGCGGCGGCACTCGCGGCAGCACACCAGGCGCTCCTGTCGGAAGCCGCGGCGATCCGCGACGAGCAGTGGCGTGACAGCTTCCTCAACAACGTCCCCGAGCACAAAGAGATCGTCGAGCTTTGGAGTCAGCATTCACGATAGCGCGCGTGCCGTCGCCGTGAACGTGAGGGCCCGGCGATTAACGCCGGCCGCCCTCGGCATAGAGCTCAGCGCGGTCGAGTTCCGCCTCGACGCGATGAAAGGCGTCGTCGCCGATCGTGTCGTTGTCGCGAAGCGCCGCAAGCTCGTGGCGCGCGGCGTCGACGGCCTGGCGTCGCAATTGCGAGAGCGCACCCGCGGCGTTCCCTTCGACGGCAGTCCAGAACTGCTCGTACTCGAGACGCAGCGCCTTCGCTGCCGGCGACGAATCGCCGTCGAGGCTGGCCAACGCGGCGCGCAACGCCGCCTGGCGGGCCAGCACCGTTTCGCGTTCCACCGGCTCGTCGTCGCGAAGGTCGAGCCA
>DASXIP010000703.1:0-6548 GCA_036497875.1 Caldimonas sp. | reverse complement strand
TACGGCTGCCGCGACGGCGCCTGCGGCTCGTGCAAATGCCGCATGCTCGAAGGCCGCGTCATCCACGGCGCGCATCAGCAGAAGGCGCTCAGCCACGAAGAGGAGCACGCCGGCCTCATCCTCGCCTGTCAGGCGGCGCCGCAGACCGACATCGTCCTCGAGGCGCGCACCGTGCCGGGCGCGGGCGAGTTCGCGATCCGCAAGATGCCGAGCCGTGTCCTCGCGATCGAAAAGCCCGCGCCCGACGTCGCCATCGTCAGGCTGCAGCTGCCGGCGAACGACCTGTTCCAGTACCGCGCCGGCCAGTACATCGAGTTCATCCTGCGCGACGGCGCGCGGCGAAGCTATTCGATGGCCAACGCGCCGCACACCGTCGTCGACAAGCCGCAACTCGAGCTGCACATCCGTCATCTGCCGGGCGGCAAGTTCACCGAGCACGTGTTCGGCGCGATGAAGGAAAAGGAGATCCTGCGCGTCGAAGGACCGTTCGGCAGCTTCTTCCTGCGCGACTCCGACAAGCCGATGATCCTGCTCGCCTCGGGAACCGGCTTCGCGCCGATCAAGGCGATCATCGAGGACCTGATCTGGAAGGGGATCGAGCGCAAGGCGATCCTCTACTGGGGCTGCCGCAGCAAGGCCGACCTTTACCAGCACGACTGGGCCGAGGAGGCGACGCTGCGAATGCCGCAGTTGCGCTACGTCCCGGTCCTTTCCGAAGCCAGGCCCGAGGACGACTGGCATGGCCGCACCGGCCTCGTCCACCAGGCCGTCATGCACGACTTCCCGAACCTGCTCGAGCACCAGGTCTACGCCTGCGGCGCGCCGATCATGGTCGAGTCGGCGCAGCGCGACTTCATCGCCCGCTGTGGCCTGCCCGACGACGAGTTCTACGCCGACTCGTTCACGACCGAGGCCGACAAGCACGGCCCGATGGCGTAGGCGCGCGGGCACCGGAAAGGGGGGGCGGCAGCAATGGATTTGCCGCCGCTTCTCTGGCAACATCACCGCGACCGCCGAGGCGCGGTCCCGGTTCATGCAGCGCTCCCCGCGGGCCTCGGTCGCCGACCCGCAACGCAGCGCCAGGACGCCGCGGAGACAGTTTCTTGGGATGTCGACCACACCAGGGAGACCCGACATGACGGAGAACGCATCCTCGGCTGGCAGCATTGGCGCCGGCATCGCCCGCCCGAGATCGTTTGCGAGGGCCTTGGCTCTCGCCGGCTGCCTGGGCGCGATGACGGCGGCCTTTGGCCAGGCCGGCAACGCCAGCGGCAATGCCGGCGACACGCTGGAGCACTGCAACAAGACGCTCGGTGTCTTGCGCATCCAGGAAGACACGGGCGCAGCGTGGTATCGATACTACGGGCCCCGGCTCGGCTCGACCGCTCCGCTGCTCAGCATGTTGATCCTGAAGTCCAACTGCTTCGTCGTCGTCGAACGCGGCACCGGCGAGCAAAGCATCAACGACGAGACGCGGCGTTCCCGCGGCGATGAAGCCCGCGAGAGTGCGACGCGCGGCAAAGGCCAGCAGGTGGTCGCCGACTATCTGCTCAAGCCCGAGATCGTGATGGCCAACAAGGACAACGAAGGGGCGCGGATGGGCGGCCTCAGCAACATGCTCGGCCGGGCCGGCTCGGTCCTCGGCAACCTGAACATGAAGTCGAGCGAGGTCGGAACCGTGCTGACGCTGGTCGACATCCGATCGACGGTGAGACTCGCTGCCGCCGAGGGCTATTCGAAGAACACGAGCTTCGGGTTCGGCGGCATCGGCATCGGCAACAGCGGCGCGCTCGCGGGCAGCGCCTATGTCAACACCGACGAAGGCAAGCTCGTCAGTGCCGCCTTCTTCGACGCCTATAACAAGCTGGTCGAGGCGCTCCGCCAGTACAAGGCGCAAACCGTCGAGGGCGGCCTCGGCGAAGGCGGCTCGCTAGGCGTGCAGGGCGGGGTGACGAACGCGTCGAAGAAGGTCGGCAAGTAGTCGCGATGAGCGCCCGTTTCGCGCCGGTGCGACTGCTGGTCTTCGCGGCGGCCGCGCTGGCGCTGGTGCCCGGCAGCGCGCAGGAGTTCGGCGTCTATCTGAAGTGCAGCGGGCAGGTCGAGGCCGGCGGTCGGTCGAAGGGCGCTCACCTCGATCTGGCCCTCAGGCGCAACAGCTCGCTCGCGCTCGTGCAGAGCTCCGACGTCCTGCCGGTCGGCGACAAGATGAAGCTCGACATCACGCCCGGCTTCTATTCGATGGTCTTTCACGCGCCGGCGCGTAACAGCGCCATCTACTACGACTGGCTCAGAGGCACGATCTTCGTCTGGAGTCCGATCCTGCGCGAGCTGCAGACGGTGCGGATCTCGGTCGACCGGCAAAGCGCCGCGCTCGAAGGCGACATGCGCGACATCAACGATCACTCGATCGGGCGTCTGAAGATGCGCTGTACGCCGAGCAACAACGACACCGCGCCGGAGCCGAAGTTCTGATCTCGCGCCGGCGCGCCGCCCTCGGCACGATCGGCGCGGTCGCGCTCGGGGCGGTCGGGCTCGCCTCGGCGCAGGGCAAGCCGCTGCGCCTGATCGTCCCCTACCCTCCGGGCGGCCCGCTCGACATCGTCGCCCGAGCCCTCGCCGAGAGCGTCAAGGACACGCTCGGCGTCGTCATCGTCGAGAACCGGTCGGGGGCCGGCGGCAACATCGGCGCCGACGTCGTCGCCAAGGCCGCGGCCGACGGCAAGACGCTCGTCATGGGTGCAGTCGCGACGCATGCGATCAACCCCTGGCTCTATGCCACGCTGCCGTACGACCCGATCCGCGACTTCACGCCGATCACCGGCGTCGCCCGAGTGCCGAACGTGCTCGTCATGAGCCCGGAGGTCGCGTCGCGGCTCGGCATCGCGAGCGTCGCCGATCTGGTCGCCTACGCAAAGAAGAATCCCGGCAAGCTCAACTACGGCTCGGGCGGAACCGGCAGCGCCGGCCACCTTGCCGGCGAGATGTTCAAGACCGAGGCCGGCGTCTACATGGTCCACATCCCCTACGCCGGCGGCAATCCGGCGCAGCTCGCGCTGCTCGCCGGCCAGGTCGACCTCAACTTCGACAACCTCGCCGCAGCGTCGGCCAACATCAAGGCCGGCAAGCTCAAGGCGATCGCGGTGACAACCACGACCCGGTCGAGCGCGATGCCCGAAGTTCCGACGATCGCCGAGGCGGGCGCCGGGCTGGGATTGGCGCGCTTCGACATCGACACCTGGTTCGGCATCTTCGGCCCTGCGCACCTGCCGGCGGAGACCACGGCGCGGCTGAACAAGGCGTTCGTCGACGCGCTCGCCAGCACCGCGCTGCGCAGCCGCCTGGCGAGCCTCTACGCCGAGCCGATGCCGATGACGCCGGAGCGCTTCGGCGCATTCGTCAAGGCCGAGCTCGCCAAGTACAAGCCGCTCGTCCAGGCCTCGGGCGCGCGAGTCGAGTAAGGCCGATCGCAAAGGACCGTTTGATAGACTCGACCGGTCCTTTCGCCGGTGATCCCGAGCCAGATGTCTTCTTCCCAAACTGCCCTGCAGAGCGAGATCGCCGTCCTGCTCGTCGAGGCCCTCAACCTCGACATCGCCCCGGCAACGATCGATCCCGAAGCGCCGCTTTACGGCGAGGGACTCGGCCTCGACTCGATCGACATCCTCGAGGTCGCCCTCGTCGTCTCGCAGCGTTACGGCTTCCAGCTGCGCTCCGACGACGAAGAGAACGTTCGCATCTTCAAGTCGCTGGCGAGCCTGGCCGATCACGTCGCGGCCAACCGCAAGAGCTGACGCTCCCGACGCCATGGGCATCCGCCTCCTCGCGGTGGGAGTGGCAGGAGCGGCGTACCTGCTGGGCTCGTACTGGCTGATGACCGCGGCGCCGACGTCGCCGTGGAACGCCGTGATCGTTGTCGCGCCGATGCTGGCGATCGCGGCGATCGTCGCCTGGCAACGCAGCCAACCCGTGGTCGCGCTGGCGGCGTCGCTCGCGACCCTGGCGCTCGCCGTCCAGGCCTGGCAGGGCGGTGGCCTCGCGCCGGCGACGATCTATGTCGGCGAGCACGTCGCCATCCACGTCCTTCTCGCCTTCGTCTTCGGCCTCACCTTGCAGGCCGGGCGCGAGCCGCTCGTCACGGCGCTCGCCCGGCGCGTTCACGGCAACCTGACGGCCGACATGGCAGCCTATTCGCGCCGGGTGACGATCGCCTGGACGGTCTACTTCGTCGCGATGGCCGCGCTCTCGCTCGCCGTGTTCGCGCTCGCGCCATTCGCCGCCTGGGCCGCCTTCGCCAATCTCGTGACGCCGCTCGCGCTCGTCGCGATGTTCGTCGCCGAGTACGTCCTGCGCTACCGCCTGCACCCCGAGTTCGAGCGGGCGACCTTGGCGCAGGCGGTGCGCGCCTACGCCGACCATGCCGGGCGCCATGAGTGACACCGGGCTGATCGCTGCCGGCGACCTCGACGCGCCGTTCGCCAACGTTGCCGGTCGGCTGCGCTCGCGGCGCGAGTTCATCGCCGACGCGAGCGCCCTCGCCGAGCGACTCCCCGCCAGCGGCGCGATGCTCAACCTGTCGCTCGACCGCTATCGCTTCGCCGTCGGCTTCGCGGCTGCGCTGCTGCGCGGCCACGTGAGCCTGCTGCCGCCCAACCACGTCGCCGACACCGTGGCGCGGCTGCAAGCACGCTTCGCCGGCGTCTATGCGCTGGTCGAAGGCGACGCCGACGACCACGACTTGCCGTCAATCCGCCATCCGCCGGGCTTCGCCGACGGCGCCAGCGTCGACCGCGTGCCCGAGATCGATCCCGGCCTGATCGCCGCCCACGTCCTGACCTCGGGATCGACCGGCGATCCGGTGCCGCACGCCAAGCCGTGGCGGTTGCTGATCCGAAACGCCCGCGGCGAAGCGGCGCGGCTCTCGGCTGCCCTCGACCGCGCCGACCTGCGTGGCGTCACGGTGGTCGCCACCGTGCCGCCGCAGCACATGTACGGGTTCGAGTCGAGCGTCCTGCTCGCGCTGCACGGCGGCGCGACGCTCGACGCGGCGCGGCCGTTCTTCCCGGCCGATGTCGCCGCCGTGCTCGCGATCGCACCGGCGCCGCGCGTCCTGGTGACGACGCCGTTTCACCTCAAGACCGTGCTCGACTCCGGGCTCGCGCTGCCGCCGCTCGCGCTCGTCCTCTGCGCGACGGCGCCGCTGTCGCCGCAGCTCGCAGCGCGTGCGGAAAAGCGGTTTGCGGCGCCGCTGCTCGAGATCTACGGCTGTACCGAAGCCGGCCAGGTCGCGACCCGACGGACCACCGCCGGCGCCGATTGGCGCGCCTTCGAGGGCGTCCGCATCGAGGGCGACGGCGACACCGTCACCGTCAGCGGCGGCCATGTCCCGCAGCCGACCGTCCTCGCCGACGTTCTCGAGGTCACGGGCGAGGCGTCGTTTCGCCTCCTCGGCCGCTCGAGCGACCTCATCAACGTCGCCGGCAAGCGCAGCTCGATCGCGCACCTCAACTTCCACCTCAACTCGATCGCCGGCGTCGTCGACGGTGCATTCTGGATGCCGCCCGACAACGACGCCGACGGGCAAGCGGTCGTCCGCCTGGTCGCCTTCGTCGTCGCGCCCGGCGTCGGGCGCGAGCGAATCGTCGCGGCGCTGCGCGACCGCGTCGACGCCGCGTTCCTGCCGCGCCGCATCGTCCATGTCGAGGCGCTGCCGCGCGAGGCGACCGGCAAGCTCACGGCAGAGCGGATGGCGGCGCTGGCGGCGCGCCACCTGCGCGGCGAGCCGAAATGAGCGGCGTCGTCGCCCCGTACCGGTTCGAGGTCGCCTCCGACCATCCGGCATTCGCGGGCCACTTCCCTGGCCGCCCGGTGTTGCCCGGCGTCGCGCTGCTCGCCGCCGTCCTCGAGGCCGCCGCCGGCGAGCCGACCCTGGCTCGGGCCGTCGGTGCGGCACCGCGCCTCGCAGTCGTCAAGTTCCTGGCACCGGTCGAGCCGGGAACGTCGCTCGCGATCGCCTTTCGGCTCGGCGCGAGCGTGCTCGACTGGCAGATCGACGCGCGCGACCATCCGGTCGCCAGCGGCAGGATCGCGCGCGCCGACAAGACCGAAGCAGGCGACGCATGAAAGCCGGGGCTGGCGCCGCGCCGCCGACAGCATGGGCGCGCCGGCGCGAACGCAGCAACCGCTGGCTGCTGCGCCTGATGCGCTGGCTCGCGCTCGCGCTCGGCCGGCGCGCGGCCCGCGTGCTGCTGCACCCGATCGTCTGCTGGTTCGTCCTCGATGCGGCGACACGGCGCGACTCCGCGCGCTATCTCTCGCGCGCGCTGGCCCGGCCGGCGACCCGGGGCGACGTCTATCGCCACCTCCACACCTTCGCGTCGACGGTGCTCGACCGCGTCTACCTGCTGCAGGAACGCTTCGACGAGTTCACCTTCCAGGCGAGCGGACCCGAGGCGATCCTCGTCCCGTTCGCGCGCGGCGAGGGCGTGCTCGCGTTCGGTGCCCATCTCGGCAGCTTCGAGGCGCTGCGCATGATCGGCCACGAGAAGGGC
>DASXIP010000702.1:0-1891 GCA_036497875.1 Caldimonas sp. | reverse complement strand
CCCGAAGCTCGGCTGGCTCGAGTACGTGCTCAACACGCCGTCGGCACACCGCGTCCATCACGCCGCCAACCTCGAGTACCTCGATGCCAACTACGGCGGCGTGCTGATCGTCTTCGACCGCCTGTTCGGCACCTACCGCGGCGAACGCGACGATGTGCCGTGCCGCTACGGCCTGGTCGTGCCAATGGTCGGCTACAACCTGCTGAAGATCGAGTTGTTCCAGTGGCGCGCCCTCGCGCGCGACCTGCTCGCTGCACGAAGCGTTCGCGCCGTGCTCGGCCATCTGTTCATGCCGCCGGGCTGGAGCCCGCACGGCCCCGGCGCGACGACCGAGGCGCTGCGCGTCCAGGCGGCGCTGGTGCCGCAGCCGCCGGCGCACGGCGACGCGCCGGCGTTCGCGGCCGCGCTGCCGGCCAATCGCTGAGCGGCCGGCCGGCCCCGGTTCGGCGCGGTCGCGGTGTCGCGGGATACTTGCGCGCCATGACCGAGCTCAGCCCCGAGGTGCAGCGCCGCCGCACGTTCGCCATCATTTCCCACCCCGACGCCGGCAAGACGACGCTGACCGAAAAGCTCCTGCTTTTCTCCGGCGCGATCCAGATCGCCGGCTCGGTGAAGGCGCGGAAGGCATCGCGCCACGCCACTTCCGACTGGATGGAGATCGAGAAGCAGCGCGGCATCTCGGTCGCCTCATCGGTGATGCAGATGGAGTACCGCGGCGCGGTGATCAATCTGCTCGACACACCCGGCCACCAGGACTTCTCCGAGGACACCTACCGCGTCCTCACCGCGGTCGACGCCGCGCTGATGGTGATCGACGCCGCCAACGGCGTCGAGCCGCAGACGCGCCGACTGCTGCAAGTCTGCCGCGCGCGCAACACGCCGATCCTCACCTTCGTCAACAAGATGGACCGCGAGGTGCAGGAGCCGCTGGCGCTGATGGACGAGATCGAGCGCGAGCTCGGCATGAGCGTCGTGCCCTTCACCTGGCCGGTCGGCATGGGCAAGCGTTTTCACGGCGTGATGGATCTGCGCGCCGAGCAGATGCGCGTCTTCGTCCCCGGCGAGGACCGCGTCCAGAGCAAGAGCGGCGACGACGAGATCCTCGCCGGCCTCGATCACCCCGCCTACGCCGATCGCTTCGGCGACGAGTACGTGCACGCCAGGAACGACATCGAGCTGCTGCGCGACGCCGCGCCGGTGTTCGACGAGGCCGCGTTCCTCGCCGGCCGGCAGACGCCGATGTTCTTCGGCTCGGCGATCAACAACTTCGGCGTCCGCGAAGTGCTCGACGCGCTGGTCGACCTGGCGCCGCCGCCCGGCGCGCGCGTCGCCCTGCAGCGCACGGTCGAACCCGACGAGCCGAAATTCAGCGGCGTCGTGTTCAAGATCCAGGCCAACATGGACCCGGCGCACCGCGACCGGATCGCGTTCGTTCGCGTCGCCTCCGGGCACTTCGAGCGTGGCATGCGGCTGAAGGTCGTCCGCTCGGGCAAGGAGCTGCGGCCGAACACCGTCGTCAGCTTCCTCTCGCAGCGGCGCGAGCTGCTCGACGAGGCGTTCGCCGGCGACATCATCGGCATCCCGAACCACGGCGTGCTACAGCTCGGCGACACGCTCACCGAAGGCGAGCCGCTGCAGTTCACCGGGCTGCCGTTCTTCGCGCCCGAGATGTTCCGCTCGGTCGAGGTCGCCGATCCGCTGCGCACCAAGCAGCTACGGGCCGGATTGACCCAGCTCGGCGAGGAGGGTGCGATCCAGGTGTTTCGCCCCGTCGCGGGCTCGGTGCTGCTGCTCGGCGCGGTCGGGCAGCTGCAGTTCGAGGTCGTCGCGCACCGGCTCGAGCACGAGTACGGCGTCAAGGCGCGCATCCTGCCGAGCCGCTTCCAGGTCG
>DASXIP010000701.1:0-2260 GCA_036497875.1 Caldimonas sp. | reverse complement strand
GTCGGAAGCGTCGCTGTCGCGCGCGTACGAGCTGGACCCGTCGAGCCCGTTCACGGCGACGAATCTGGCCGAGGTCCTGTACCGGCGCGGCGACTACGAGCGGGCCCGCTTCTATATTCGGCGCGTCAACTCGCAGCCGAGCGTCTCCAATGCGCAGACGCTCTGGCTCGCCGCGCGGATCGAGAACAAGCTTGGCAACAGGACGGGTGCGACGGATTTCGGCGTTCAGTTGCGCAACCGCTTTCCCGATTCGCGCGAGGCAGCATTGTTCTCGCGTGGCGCCTTCGATGAGTGAGATGGCCGGATCCGCTGCCACGCCGAGCGCGGGGCAATTGCTTCGCGAAGCGCGCGAGCGGCAGGGCCTGCACATCGCCGCCCTCGCGGCGTCGATCAAGGTGACGCCGAAGAAGCTCGAGCTGCTGGAGGCCGATCGATTCGACGCGCTGCCCGACGCGACGTTTACCCGCGCGCTCGCGCAGACGATGTGCCGGGCACTGAAAATCGATCCGGCGGCCGTGCTCAGGCTGCTGCCGCCACCGGCAGGACAGCGCCTCGAGCAGGTCGGCGAGGGACTGAACGCGCCGTTTCGCGAGCGGCCGGGAGTCGGTGCCCAGCGCGAACGGACGACGAGCGGGCTCGGGGCTGTGTTCTGGGTGACGGTCCTGATCCTCGTCGCAGCGGTCGCGCTGTATTTCCTTCCCGCAGGCTGGCCCTCGCTCGTCGGCTGGCGCGGCGACGCCGCCAAGCCGATCACTGCGGCACACGCAGAGTCGATCTCACCGGCACCGACGCCGGCATCGGGTCCGCTCCCCGCGCCGCCGGTTGCCGACCCCTCGACGCTCGCCGCACCGGCCGAGCCGACACCTCCAGGCGCGGAGCCGATCCTGCCGGACGCAGGCGCTGCGCCGCCGATCGGCGCTGCGGCGTCGAGCTGAGGTCGACCATGGGCGCGCTCGACGACATCCGATCCGTCAGCGACGACGCTGCGACGCGCGATGGCGAGTTCATTCCTCCGGCGCAGCCGGCGCCGCGCCGCTCGCGCCAGGCACGCGTGGCCTGGGGCTCGAACGTCGTCACCGTCGGTGGCGACGCTCCGGTGCGCGTGCAGTCGATGACCAACACCGACACGGTCGACGCGATCGGCACCGCGATCCAGGTCAAGGAGCTCGCCGTCGCGGGCTCGGAGCTCGTCCGCATCACCGTCAACACGCCGGAAGCCGCCGCCGCGGTGCCCTACATCCGCGAGCAACTCGACCGGATGGGAATCGACGTGCCGCTGATCGGCGACTTTCACTACAACGGCCACCGGCTGCTGACCGATTTTCCCGCTTGCGCCGAGGCGCTCTCGAAGTACCGCATCAATCCGGGCAACGTCGGCAAGGGCGACAAGCACGACCGCCAGTTCGCGCAGATGGTCGAGGCGGCGGTTCGCTATGCCAAGCCGGTGCGGATCGGCGTCAACTGGGGCAGCCTCGACCAGGAGCTGCTGACCGAGCTGATGGACGAGAACGCGAAGCTCGCCGAGCCCGAGGAGCCGCGGCAGATCATGTACCGCGCGATCCTGCTCTCGGCGCTCGGCTCGGCGAAGCGCGCCGAGGAGATTGGCCTCGCGCCCGAGCAGATCATCCTGTCGTGCAAGATGTCCGGCGTCCAGGACCTGATCAGCGTCTATCGCGCGCTGGCACGACGCTCGGACTATCCGCTTCACCTCGGTCTCACCGAAGCTGGGATGGGCACCAAGGGGACCGTCGCCTCGGCGTCGGCGCTCGCCGTGCTCCTGCAGGAAGGCATCGGCGACACGATCCGCGTCTCGCTGACGCCGCAGCCGGGCGAGGCGCGGACGCAGGAAGTCGTCGTCGCGCTCGAGATCCTGCAGTCGCTCGGCCTGCGCTCGTTCAACCCGAGCGTCACCGCGTGTCCCGGCTGCGGCCGGACGACGAGCACGACCTTCCAGGAGCTCGCCAAGCAGATCGACGACCACCTGCGCGCGCAGATGCCGGTCTGGAAGGCACGCTACCCCGGCGTCGAGAAGATGAAGGTGGCGGTGATGGGCTGCATCGTCAACGGCCCCGGCGAAAGCAAGCACGCCGACATCGGCATCAGCCTGCCCGGCACCGGCGAAGCGCCCGCAGCACCGGTCTTCATCGACGGCGAGAAGGCGATGACGCTGCGCGGCGACCACATCGCGCAGGAGTTCCACGCGATCGTCGAGCGCTACATCGAGAAGCGGTTCGGCTGATGCAGAGCCGCGCCGCCGCCG
>DASXIP010000700.1:0-3643 GCA_036497875.1 Caldimonas sp. | reverse complement strand
TCGTCGGCCTCGACCACGGTGTGCAGCGACCGGTAGCCGTTCGCCTTCGGTCGCGCGATGTAGTCGTCGAGCTCGCCGGCGATCGCGCGGAAGCGCTCGTGGACGCGGCCGAGGACCGCGTAGCAGTCGGCGACGTCGGCGGCGATGACGCGCAAGGCGATGACGTCGAGCACCTTGGCGAAGCTCAGGCCTTTGCGGTGCATCTTCTTCCAGATGCTGTAGAGGTGCTTCGGCCGGCCCTGCACCGTCACCCGCAGGCCGTGCACGGCGAGGTCGGCGGCGAGGCTCTCGCGCATCGCCGCGACACGCGCCTCGCGATCGGCGCGACGCTCGTCGAGGCTCGCCGCGGTCCTTCGGTACGACACCGGGTCGAGGAAGCGAAACGCGAGATCCTCGAGCTCCCACTTGATCTGCCAGATGCCGAGCCGGTTGGCAAGCGGCGCGAACACCTGCATCGCCTCGGCGGCGAGATCGGGCGGGCACGGCTGTTTCGTCGCCGCGAAGAAGCGCAGCGTCTGCAGCCGCGAGGCGAGCCGGACGAGGACGACGCGCAGGTCTTGCGAGAACGCAAGCAGCATCTTGCGGACTCGCTCGACCTGCTGCGCGCGGCCGGCGGCGTCGAGCCGGGCACCCTGCGCCGCGCGCTGCAGCGCGCCGAGCTTTCTGACGTGCGCGACGAGCGCCGCCTGTGACGCGCCGAAGAGCGGTGTCAGCACCGCATCGGGATCGCCGAGCTCGTCGGCTGCGTGGACGAGGTAGGCAGCGGCGCACAGCGACGGCGCTGCGCCGATCGCGGCGAGGATCGCGGCGACGCCGTCGGCGTGCGCGAGCACGCCCTCGCCCGTCGGCAGCTCGCGGCCGACGACGAGCGGCGCCGCGAAGGCGCGCGCGCGCGCGACGTCGTCGCCGACGCCGGTGGCCTCGCTCGGATCGAGCAGGCGGACGATCGGCGCCGGCGCTTCCGCCGCCGCCGACGCGGTCTTCATGACGGTGCCGGAACGCTCATCACGCACCGCCCTGCAGGAAATCGCGGACGACGGCGACCTGATCGGGGGCGACGATCGTCGGCGCATGGCCGACGCCGGCGAACTCGTGCACGCGCGGCTTCGGCCCGCGCGACGCCATCGCCGCCGCGGTCTGCGGCGAGAGGACGTCGGAGCCGGCGCCGCGCAGCAGCAGGGTCGGGCACGCGATGCGGTCGTACGCGGCCCAGAGCGCGGCCTCGCCGGCCGCCGCCAGCTCGGGGGTGACGCCGCGCAACGCCTCGCCGATCGCCGGGTCGTAGTGCAGCCGCCAGCGCACGCCGTCGCGGCGCAGCATCGGCCGCGTCAACGCCATCCATTCGGCACGCGTGTGCGGGCCGAAGCCCTGCGAGATCGTCAGCAGGTAGTCGGCAGCGTCGTCCTCGCTCGCCCACGTGAGGGGCCTGCCGATGTACTCGGCGATGCGGCCGAGGCCGGCGACGTCGATCGCCGGCCCGATGTCGTTCAACACCAGGCGCGCGATCGGCGACCCCGGCAGCCCCGCCAGCGCCATGCCGATCAGGCCGCCCATCGAGGTGCCGAACCAGTGCACCGTCTTCGCGTCGAGACGCGCCAGCAGCGTCACCATGTCGGCGACGTAGGTCGGCAGCACGTAGCCGTTCGGGTCGGCGAGACGATCCGACTCGCCGCGGCCGACGACGTCGGGGCAGACGACGCGCCAGCCGTCCTGCATCGCCCGCGCGAGGACGTCGAAGTCGCGGCCCTGGCGCGAGACGCCGTGGGCGCAGACGAGAACCCGGTCGCTCGCACCGTCGACGCGCTCCCACTGCCAGTACGCCATGCGGTGCAGGCCGCGCGCGTCGAGGCACTGGACGTGGCGGAGCCGGGGCTGGTCTTCGCTCATGTTGCTTTCACTTCATCTGGATCGTGCCGTTGACGTTCGCGGTCACGACCTCCTTGCCGAGCTCGACCGGTAGCGCCGCCGCAGCGGCGCTCGGCGCGGCCTGCATGCGCATCATCGGTTGCGGTCCGGCCTGCGGCTCGTTGGTCGTGACCGTCACTTCGCGCACGTTCCAGGCGCCGTAGCCGAACAGCTTGGCGTAGCTCGCCGCCTTGGCGCGAAACGCCGCGATCGCTTCCGTGACGACATCGGCCTCGACGCGCTGGCTCGCTTCGCGCGAAAGCCGGTAGCCGACGCGCGCGATCGTCATCGTCGTGATGCGGCCGGCGAGCTGCGCGATCGCGGCGGTGTCGCGGCCATCGACGACGAGCTCTGCGCTGCCTTGCCAGCCGCTGATCGTCGAGCGGCCCGAGCTCGTCGGCGGCGCGTAGCGCGGAAAGAGAGAGAAGTTGCCAGTCTGCACGTCGAGCTGCCCCGGCCTCGCCGCCCTCTTCGCCTCCACGAGCGCCGCGTCGAGCGCCTGCTTGAGCTCGGCCTGGACCGCATTCGCGTCGACACCTTCGCGCGTCGCCGCGAAGGTGATCGCGAGCACGTCCTTCTGAACCTCGATGCTCGCACTCGCGCCGATGCCGAGCACGCCATCGGGAGGCGGCATCTGCGCGCGCGCGGGGGCGACGATGCTCATCGTTGCGAGAGCACAAGCCATCCAGGCCACGCGGTGCACGAACTTCATGATGGATTGCTCAGCAACGCCTTCGCGACGTGTAACAGCTCGTCAACACGACCCGGAATCGCCCGCAAAGCCGCGCAGAATCGCGATTGTTACAAATGGGGAAACGATGAATACAGCTGCCAACGCCCGCCCGGATCGGATCGTCGTCGTCGACGATGATGCCCGCATTCGAGACCTGCTGCGGCGCTACCTGACCCAGGAAGGCTTCGAGGTCCTGCTTGCCGAAGACGCCAAGGCGCTGAACCGCCTGCTGACCCGCGAGACCGTACACCTCATCGTTCTCGACCTGATGCTGCCCGGCGAAGACGGCCTGTCGATCTGCCGGCGGCTGCGCGCCGCCAACGATGTGACGCCGATCATCATGCTGACCGCGAAGGTCGAGGACGTCGACCGCATCGTCGGCCTCGAGGTCGGCGCCGACGACTACTTGCCCAAGCCGTTCAATCCGCGCGAGCTGCTCGCGCGCATCCATGCGGTGCTGCGGCGGCGGCCGCAGGTCGAAGCGCCCGGTGCGCCAGCGCTCGACGCCCAGACCGTCACCTTCGGCCCGTTCGTGTTCGACCTCGCACTGCGCCGCCTCACCAAGGACGGCGAGCAGATCGCGCTCACGACCGGCGAGTTCTCGATGCTGAAGGCGCTCGTGCGCCATCCGCGCCAGCCGCTCTCGCGCGACAAGCTCGCCCAGCTCGCGCGCGGCCGCGAGTTCGAGCCGTTCGATCGCAGCCTCGACGTCCAGATCTCGCGCTTGCGCAAGATGATCGAGCCCGACCCGACCCAGCCGCGCTATATCCAGACGGTGTGGGGGGTCGGCTACGTCTTCGTTCCGGACGGCGCCGCATAAGGCAACAATCGGCCGGTGGCGACCCGTACTGCCAAGCGTCCCTCCTCGACTCCCCTCTCCGAGCGGCTGAGGCCGCCGCAGGCACCGCGCCTCGCCAAGAAGTTCGTCGCCCTCAGCCTCTTCTGGCGGACGTTCTTCCTGCTCGCCCTGCTGCTCGCGAGCGGCGTCTTCGCCTGGGTGCAGAC
>DASXIP010000699.1:0-2100 GCA_036497875.1 Caldimonas sp. | reverse complement strand
TGCATCGTGAACGGCACCGCGGCCCAGAACAGCGTCGTGTCAGCCCACTGGGCGACGATCTCGGCAAGGCCCGCGATCGCCGAGGGATACAGCGGCGGCTCCGGGGCCATGCGATCGATCACGCGGCACATCAGGAACGAGTCGCAGTAGACGTCGGCGCCGATCTGCAGGAACGGCGTGCGCCGGTAGCCGCCGGTGAGCGCGACGACGTCGCGCTTGGGCATGATCACCGGCACATGCACGGAGCGCCACCGCAGGCCCTTCATGCCGAGGACGAGGCGGACCTTCTCCGAGAACGGCGAGGTCGGATAGTGGTGGAGGATCAGTTCGTCCATCGCTCTGGCTCCGCTCGGTTCCTAAACGAGCTTGACCAGCTGCTTGCCGAAGTTCCTGCCCTTCAACAAACCGAGGAACGCCTCCGGTGCCGACGCCAGCCCTTCGGCGACGCTTTCCCGGTACTTGAGCTTTCCGGTCGCGACCATCATGCCGAGCTCGTTCAGCGCTTCCGGCCAGACGGCCATGTGCTCGCTGACGATGAAGCCCTCGATCGTCAGCCGTGACTGCAGGAGGAGCTGCGGCTGCTGGAGCGGGATCGGCTGGCCGTCGTAGCCGCTGATCATTCCGCAGAGGGCGATCCTGCCGAACGCGTTCATTCGCGCCAGCGTGACGTCGAGGACCATGCCGCCGACGTTCTCGAAGCAGCCGTCGACGCCGTCCGGAGTCGCTTCCTTCAGCGCCTGATAGAGCGCCTTCGAATCGCCGCTCTTTCCCATAGCGGCCTTGTAGTCGACGCAGGCGTCGAAGCCGAGCTCGCCGGTGACGTAGCCGCACTTGTCGGCGCCGCCGGCGATGCCGACCGCGCGGCAGCCGCGAGACTTGGCGAGCTGGCCCACAGCGCTGCCGACTGCGCCGCTCGCCGCGCTGACGACGATCGTCTGGCCGGCCTTGGGCTGGCAGATCTTCATCAGCCCATACCAAGCAGTCACACCGGGCATGCCGACCGCGCCGAGATACGCCGACAACGGCACGCGGCTGGTGTCGACCTTGCGCAGCATGCCCGGGCTGCTGGCATCGACGATCGAATACTCCTGCCAGCCACCGAAGCCGACGACGCTGTCGCCGGGCTTGTAGCCGGGATGGCGCGACTCGGCGACGACGCCGACCGTGCCACCCTGCATGACCTGGCCGAGCGGCTGCGGCTGGGCGTAGCTCTTGGCGTCGTTCATGCGCCCGCGCATGTACGGATCGAGACTCAGGAAATGATGTCGCACCAGCACCTGCCCTTCGCCGGGCGCGCCGAGCGGCTGCTCGAGGAGGCGGAAGTTGTCGGCCGTCGCCTCTCCGGTCGGCCGCGAGACGAGATGAATCTGTCGGTTGGTCTGTGCCATGGTGATGATCCTCAGTCGGATGCGTTGGGGCGCTGGATGCGCCTGCCGCCCGCGGGCAGCCCTTTCAGGAACTTGAACGTCCCCGTCGCGTGGGCAACGAGTTGGCCATCGCCGTCGGCGAGCCTCGCTTCGCAGAACGCCATCGACGCGGTCCGGTGCAGCCGCCGCCCGCTGGCGACGACACGGCCGAGGCCCGGGCGCAGGAACGTCGTCTTCATTTCGACAGTGACGACGCCCGATTCCTCGGCGACGCCGTCGTCGCCCGGTGCTCGTGCCGCGTGCGCCATCACGACGTCGAGCAGCGTCATCGAGACGCCGCCGTGAGCGACGCCCCATGAGTTGGTGAGCTCGTCGCGCAACGAGAGTGCGATCTCGGCCTCGCCGCGCTCGAAGCGGAGCAGCTCGAGGCCGAGCAGCTCGACGAACGGGATGCGGATGCGAAATTCCAAGGCTATGCGGCGATGATGGCCGAGACGCCGCCGTCGATCGGCAGCACTTGGCCGGTAATGTGCTTGCCGGCTTGCGACGCGAACAACAGCGTCGCGCCCTTGAGATCGTCGTCGTCGCCGATGCGCAGGAGCGGAGCATGGCCCGCCAACTCCTTCTCGCCGATGCGCGCGATCGTCCCTTTCGTCATCTTGCTCGGGAACATGCCGGGCGCGAGCGCGTTGACGTTGATGTTGTACTTGCCCCATTCGCCGGCGAGCGTGCG
>DASXIP010000698.1:0-11431 GCA_036497875.1 Caldimonas sp. | reverse complement strand
CGTTCGGCCCGTTCAGGCCGGCGGCGCCAAGGTTGGCGCAGACGACGGGAAAGAGCTCGGGGCTCGTCGCCAGGTACATGACGACGACGTCGGCGCTGCCGGCACGGCCGGCGTCGGACGCGAGCCACGCCTTCAGCCGCGCGTAGTCGGCGGCGAGCGAGAGGTCGAGCGAGAGGTGGTGCAGCAGTGCCGCGAAGCGAGCGAACTCGTCGTCGCTCGGCCGCTTCGCATCGTCGACGTCGGCGAAGCGCGACCTCACCCAGGCGCGGTAGGCGTCGTCGGAGAGATCCTGGCGCGAGATGGCGACAAGCCGGCCGCCGTCGGGCAGCTTGCCGTGGCGCCAGGCCTGGAACAGCGCCGGCATGAGCTTTCGCCAAGCGAGGTCGCCGGTGCCGCCGAAGAGAACGAGGTCGAAGGCCATGCGGAGAGGATACGATCGTCCGATGGACAGGCTCGTCGCTCTCGCCGCCCTCATGGTCGCGCTGGTGCTGCCCGCGACCGCCTCAGCCCAGCTCGCCGTCACGGCGGCGCCCGAACAGGAGCGGTTGCTCGCGAGCCCGGATCCGCGGCTTGCTGCGAACAAGCGCCTCGTCTACGACTTCTGGCGCGAGGTCTTCGAGGGCGGTCACATGGAATTCGCCGAGAAGTACATGGCCGAGTCGTACATCCAGCACAACCCGAACGTACCGACCGGTCGCGCGGCATTCGTCGAATTCTTCCAGAAGTTCAGGAAGCCCGCGCCGATCGAGGCGCGGATCAAGGCCCCTCTCATCGCCATCGTCGCCGAGGGCGATCTCGTCGTCCTGAGCTTTGCCCACGAGAACCCGGACCCGAAGGAGCCGACGAAGAAGTACACGACAACGTGGTTCGACATGTTCCGCATCGAAGGCGGCAGGATCGCCGAGCACTGGGACCAGGCGCTGAAGCAATAGGCCCGGCGATGAGAGCGACCGTCCTCGTCCGCCCGGGCTCGCGCCGATGACCCGGCGCTGGCGGCTGTTTCCGAAGTACGCGCTGCTGATCATCACGCTGGTCGGCAGCATGCTGATCGCGAGCGGAGCGATCGGCCTTTACTTCTCGTGGCGCGAGACCGAGGCGCACCTGGTCGATCTCCAGAACGAGAAGGCGCAAAACGCCGCCGTCCGCATCGAGCTGTTCATCTCCGACATCGAGCAACAGCTCAGCTGGACGGCACTGCCGCGCGCCGACGCCGACGGCGACGCGATCGAGCAGCGCCGGATCGACTATCTCAAGCTGCAACGCCAGGCGCCGGCGATCACCGAGGTGGTCTGGATCGATCCGAAGGGGCGCGAGCAGTTGCGCATCTCGCGCCTGGCGATGGACGTGATCGGCAGCGGGGTCGACGTCTCGCAGGAGGAACGCTTTCGCGTCGCGTCGGCGGGCCGCACCTACTACGGGCCGGTCTACTTCAGGAAGGGCACCGAGCCGTACATGACGATCGCGCGCCCGGCGGGCAGCGGCGGCGGCGTCACCGCGGCCGAGGTGAACCTGAAGTTCGTCTTGGACGTCGTCTCGCGGATCAGGATCGGCGTCAACGGCCTCGCCTACGTCGTCGACGATTCGACCGGCACGCTGATCGCGCACCCCGACATCAGCCTGGTGCTGAAGAAGTTCGACCTCAGCGCGCTGCCGCAGGTCGCAGCATTGCGCAGCAGCGGTGCCGGCGCCGAGCGCGTGCTCGCGCGCGACCTCAAGGGCCAGGAGGTGCTCTCGGCGAAGGCCGAGATCCCGAAGCTGCACTGGACGGTGTTCGTCGAATCGCCGCGCGCCGAGGCGTTCGCGCCGCTCTACGCGACGCTGCAGCGGACGTCGCTGATCCTCGTCGTCGCGCTCCTGATCTCGATCGCGGCGAGCTTCTTCCTCGCCCGCGCGCTGGTGCGACCGCTGCGTGCACTGCAGGAGGGCGCGGCGCAGATCGGCGCCGGCGATCTCGACCGACACATCGTGGTCCGCACCGGCGACGAGCTCGAAGGGCTGGCCGAGCAGTTCAACCGCATGAGCGCCGAGCTGCGCGAGTCGTACGCCGGGCTCGAGCGCAAGGTCGAGCAGCGCACCGCCGAGCTGAGCGAAGCGCTCGAGCAGCAGACCGCGACGGCCGAGATCCTGCGCGTGATCAGCGGCTCGGTCGCCGACAGCCGGCCGGTGTTCGAGAAGATCCTCGAGAGCTGCGCGCACCTGTTCTCTAGCTCGGAGCAGGGCATCCTCCTCGTCGGCGACGACGACCGCGTGTACCTCGCCTCGCACCGTGGCCACGCCCGCGAGCGGCTGGCGCCGCTGTTCCCGTCAAACCAGGCTCCCGGCGCGTCGCAGACGATCTTCGGTGGCGAGGTCATGCACTTCCGCGACGTCCTCGCCGATCCCGACGTCCCGCCCGGCATCCGCGCGGTCGCCGAGCAGATCGGCACCGGAACGTTCTCGCAGCTGTTCGCGCCGCTCGTCTGGGAAGGGCGTGGCATCGGCTCGCTCTACGTCATCCGCCAGCCGCCGACCGGATTCAGCGACAAGGAGATCGCGCTGCTGAAGACGTTCGCGGCGCAGGCGGTGATCGCGATCCAGAACGCGCGCCTCTTCAACGAGACCAAGGAAGCGCTCGAGCAGCAGACTGCGACCGCGGCGGTCCTGCAGGTCATCAGCAGCTCGGTGGCCGACGCCAAGCCGGTGTTTGATGCCATCCTGCTCAGCTGCGAGCGACTATTCGGCGGCCGTCGTGTCGCCATCACTATCCTCGGCGACGACGGACTCGTGCACCTCGGCGCCTACCGTGGTCCGATGCCTGACGAATTCGCGAAGTCCTTTCCGGTACCACTGACTCTCGAGTCGGGAACCGGCAGCGCGATCCTGAGCCATCGCGTCCTGCAGTACCCGGACGTTTTGGGTGCGGACAAAGTGCCCGAATACGTACGTCGGGGCGCAGCGACGATCGGAACCAGATCGATGGTCATCGCGCCGCTGCTCTGGCAGGAGTCCGGCATCGGCGCGCTCATGATGGGGCGTTCGGAGCCCGGCGAATTCTCCGATAAGGACATCGCACTGATGAAGACGTTCGCCGACCAGGCGGTGATCGCGATCCAGAACGCGCGCCTCTTCAACGAGACCAAGGAGGCGCTCGAGCAACAGACCGCGACCGCCGAGGTGCTGCGGGTCATCAGTAGCTCGGTGGCGGACACCCGGCCGGTGTTCGACAAGATCCTCGACAGCTGCCGCCAGCTCTTCGCTGGTTCGGGCATGCTGATCACGCTCGTTGGGGATGACGGCATGGTGCATCTCGCGGCCTACAACGGAAATCGCCCCGAGCAGGTAAAGCGCTTCTATCCGGCCCCGCTGTCTGGCGGCACAACAGAGATCGCCTTTCGCGCTCGCTCGGTCCTCCACTACCCCGACAGCCTCGGCGGAGACGATCTTCCCGCCTCGCTGCGCGAACTGAGCAAATCGCTCGGTTTCAATTTCTCGTTGATGATCGCGCCGATGCTTTGGGAGGGACGCGGCATCGGCGCGATCCATGTCACCCGGGCGCCGCCGCAGCCGTTCAGCGACAAGGAACGCAATCTCCTTCAAACGTTCGCCGACCAGGCCACCATCGCGATCCAGAACGCACACCTGTTCAACGAAACCAAGGAAGCGCTCGAGCAGCAGACCGCGACCGCCGAGGTGCTCCAGGTCATCAGCAGCTCGGTGGCGGATACCCGGCCGGTGTTCGACAAGATCCTCGACAGCTGCGAGCGGCTGTTCGCCGCGAACGCGCTCGGCATCTTTCTCGTCGACGACGCCGGCCTGCTGCACCTCGGAGGATTTCGCGGCGAGTCGTTCGCGCCGAGCGGCGTCATCCGCGAGGTTGCGGGTGCGTTTCCGCGGCCCGTCTCGGGGACGTCGATCGAGGTCGCGCTCCGCGACCGCCGCGTCGTCCACTTTCCCGATGTCCTCGGTGACCCGAATGCGCCGCCGCCGCTGCGCCGCATCGCCGAGGCGACGGGCAACTTGTCGGTCGCGTTCGCGCCGATGCTGTTGGAAGGCCGCGGTGTCGGCGCGATCCAGGTTTCACGCGAACCGCCGGCGCCGTTCAGCGCCAAGGAGCTCGCCCTCCTCAAGACCTTCGCCGACCAGGCGGTGATCGCGATCCAGAACGCGCGCCTGTTCAACGAGACCAGAGAAGCGCTCGAGCAGCAGAAGGCCTCTTCCGAGGTGCTCAACGTGATCAGCAGCTCGGTCGCCGATACGCAGCCGGTGTTCGACAGCATCCTCAGCAGCTGCGAGCGCCTGTTCGGCGGCACGCACGTCGTGATCGACCGCCTCGGCGAGGATCGTGCCTGGCACCTGGCGGCCTATGCCGGGCCGAGGCGCGAGGAGATGGCACGCCTCTACCCGACGCCGCTCGGCAATGCGCCCGGCATCGACGCCGAGATCATGCGCCGCCGCGTCACCCATTTTCCCGATGTCGCGAGCGCGAACAACGTGGCCGAGAACGTCCGCCGCGGCGCCGAGCTGATCGGCTGCAAGACGCTTGCAATGGCGCCGATGCTGACCGAGTCGCGCCGGATCGGCACGATCATCGTCGGCCGCGACGGCCAGCCTTTCACGGCCAAGGAAATGGCGCTGCTGCAGACCTTCGCCGACCAGGCAGTGATCGCAATCCAGAACGCGCACCTGTTCGACGAGATCCAGACCAAGAGCCGCGAGCTCGAGATGGCCAACAAGCACAAGTCGGAGTTCCTCGCCAACATGTCGCACGAGCTGCGCACGCCGCTCAACGCGATCATCGGCTTCTCCGAGGTGCTGAGCGAGCGGATGTTCGGCGAAGTGAACGAGAAGCAGCTCGAATACCTGCGCGACATCCACAGCTCGGGCCATCACCTGCTGTCGCTGATCAACGACATCCTCGACCTTTCGAAGATCGAGGCCGGCCGGATGGAGCTCGACCTGGCGACGACCAACCTGCCGATGCTGCTCGACAACTGCACGACGCTCGTCCGCGAGCGGGCGAGCCGCAGCGGCCTTGTCCTCGCGCTTGAGGTCGAGGACGGCGTCGGCGACTGGGTCGCCGATGTTCGCAAACTGAAGCAGGTCGTCATCAACCTGCTGGCGAACGCGGTCAAGTTCACTCCCGCTGGGGGGCGTGTCACGCTGCGGGCGAGGAAGCTCGAACACGTCGTCGAGATCGCCGTGATCGATACCGGCGTCGGCATCGCCAAGGACCAGCAGGTACTCGTGTTCGAGGAGTTCCGGCAGGCGGGCGGCGACTATCTGCGAAAGTCCGAGGGCACCGGCCTCGGCCTTTCGCTGGCGCGGCGCTTCGTCGAGCTGCACGGCGGGTCGATTCGCGTCGAGAGCGAGCCGGGCAGCGGCGCGACCTTTGCCTTTATTCTTCCTGAACGGGTTGTCGAGGCGGTGGCATGAAAACGATCCTGATCGTCGAAGACAACGAGAAGAACATGAAGCTCGTGCGCGACATCCTGCGCCACAACGGGCACCAGACGGTCGAGGCGGCGACCGGCCTCGATGGCGTTCGCCTCGCCAACGATCGGCGCCCCGACCTGATCCTGATGGATATCCAGCTGCCCGACATCGACGGCATCGAGGCGCTGCGCCGGATCCGCGGCGAACGCGCGCTCGACGCCGTCCCGGTGATCGCGGTCTCGGCATCGGTGATGCCCGACGACCAGCAGAAGATCATCACCTCGGGGTTCGATGCCTTCGTCACCAAGCCAATCAACCTCAAGCAGTTCCTCGCCACGGTGCAGCGCTTCCTGGCCGAAGGGCGCGCGTCGCCATGACCGCGCTCTCTGCGTGCGGCGGTCGCGGCGAGCGGCACGCGCGTGGCTGGCGAGCGCTCGTGCTCGGCGCCGTCGTCGCGCTCTCGGCGGGCGCCGCCGCTGCCGGGCCGCGGCCGGGAGTCGCGACGATCGGAGTGTTGTCGTACTTCGCGCCGCCGGCACAGCCTGCCGACTCGATCGAGCAGGCGTTCATGCAGGGCCTGCGCAGCCTCGGCTACGTCGAGGGCAAGAACCTGGTCGTCGAATGGCGCTACGCGAACGGCAACGCCGAGCGCCTCGCCGCGATGGCAGACGACCTCGTTCGGAGCAAGGTCGAGCTGATCATCGCTCCCGGCCAGCCGGCGCGCGAAGCCGCCCGTAAGGCGACTTCGACGATTCCGATCCTGACGCTGTCGGGCAGCGATCCGGTGCGCGAGGGCTGGGCGCGAAGCCTGGCCCGACCGGGCGGCAACGTCACCGGACTGACGTTCACCTTTCCCGAGCTGGTGCCGAAGCATCTCGAATTGCTGAAGGAAGCATTGCCGTCGCTCAGCCGGGTTGCCGTGCTCGTCGATCCGGTCGAACTCGTCGACGTCGCCGACGTCCTCCGCGAAACCGAGGCCGGAGCGCGGCGGCTCGGCCTGCAGGCGCAGATCGTCCGCGTCCACGGCGCCGACGATCTGGAGGCCGGGTTCGCCGCGGTGCGCCGGCAGCGCGCGCAGGCGGTGTTCGCGATCGCGATGTGGCCGCACCGGGCCCGCTTCGCCGAGCTCGCGACGCGAGACAAGCTGGTCTCGATCGGCGAATCGCCGGAGGAAGCGCGCGACGGCATGCTGCTCGGCTATGGCGTCGACCCCGACGATCTCGTCCGCCGCGGCGTTGCCATGATCGACAAGATCCTGAAGGGCGCCCGCGCCGGCGACCTGCCGGTCGAGCGGCCGACCAAGTTTCTCCTCAGCATCAACCTGAAGACGGCGCGCGCCATCGGCGTCGCCATCCCGCGCGCGCTCCTGCTGCGTGCCGACGAGGTCATCGAATGAGCGACACACGCGAGGCCGCGGCGAAAATCCTCGTCGTCGACGACGTCGCGCTGAACGTCAAGCTGCTCGCCGACCTGCTCGCCGCGAAGGGCTATCGCACCTGCACCGCAGCGTCCGGCGCGGAGGCGCTCGCGGCGCTCGACAGCAAACGGCCCGATCTCGTCCTGCTCGACGTCATGATGCCGGGCATGAGCGGCTACGAGGTGTGCGCCGCGATCCGCGCCAACCCCGCACACGCGATGCTGCCGGTCGTCCTCGTGACCGCGCTCGATCCGGCGCAGGAGCGTGCCAAGGGGCTCGATGCCGGCGCCGACGACTTCCTCAGCAAGCCGGTGAGCCAGGCCGAGCTGGTGGCGCGGGTGCGGTCGCTCTTGCGCATCAAGTCGCTCTACGACGAACTGCTGCGCCAGAAGGGCGAGCTTGCCGAGCTCAACCGAACGCTCGAGCAGCGCGTCGAGCAGGGCGTGCTGCAGCTCGAGAAGGTCTCGCGGTTGAAGCGCTTCTTCTCGCCGCAGCTCGCCGAACTGATCGTCGCCGGCGGCGCCGAGGACCCGCTGAAGAGCCACCGGCGCGAGATCACCGTCGTCTTCCTCGACCTACGCGGCTTCACCTCGTTCACCGAGACCGCCGATCCCGAGGACGTGATGGCCGTCCTCGGCGAGTACCACGCCGCGATCGGCACGCTCGTGCTCGCGCACGAAGGCACCCTCGAGCGTTTCACCGGCGATGGCGTCATGGTGTTCTTCAACGATCCGGTGCAAGTGCCGGACCCGGCGCTGCGCGCGGCGCGCATGGCGCTCGCGATGCAGCACGAGGTCCGCCGCCTCGCCGAGGGCTGGACCAAACGCGGGCACGCGTTGTCGATGGGGATCGGCATCGCGCAGGGCTTCGCGACGATCGGCGGGATCGGCTTTCCGGGCCGGATCGACTACGGCGCGATCGGCACGGTCACCAACTTGTCGGCGCGCCTGTGTGGTGAAGCGCACGGCGGCGAGATCCTTTGCTCGCAGCGCGTCCACGCGTCGCTCGACGGTGCGCTGCCGACGGAGCCGGCCGGCGAGCTCGTCCTCAAGGGATTCCACAAGCCCGTGCCGGCGTTTCGCGTCGTCGGGTGAACGATTGCACTCCGGAGGAGTGCAAACTTCGGCTTCATCGAACTTCGCCGACGGGCGATCCTCTTGCGTTGGAGGACGTGCCATGAGAAGACGCAGCCTTTTGCTCGCGGCCGCCGCCGCAGCGCTGCCGCGGCTCGTTGACGCGCAATCGCGGCCGGCACGCATCGGCTGGGTGACCGCGCAGCGGCCGCCGAGCCTCGTTCCCTATGTCGCCGCGTTTCGTGCCGCGCTCGCCGAGCTCGGCTTCGCCGAAGGCAGAAACCTCACGATCGACTTCCGCTACGGCGACGACGATCTCGACAAGGTCCGCGGCCTCACCGAAGAGCTGATCCGCCTGCCGGTCGATCTGCTCGTCGCGCAGGGCGCGGCGGTCAGCGAGGTGCGCGAGCTGAAGCCGCCGGTGCCGGTCGTCTACGCGTACAGCGGCGACCCGGTCGCCGCCGGCTTCTGCGAAAGCCTCGCGCGGCCGACCGGCAATATGACCGGCGTCACCTTCATGGCGGCGGAGATGAACGGCAAGCGCCTCGAACTGTTGCGCGAGTTCGTTCCTGGCATGCGTCGGGCGACCTTGCTCGCCAACCCCGAGCACCCCGGCGAGTCGAGCGAGCGCAGCATGGCCGAAGGCGCTGCCAAGCGGATCGGCCTCGACGTCGGCTATGTCGCCGCCCGCACGACGGACGAGCTGAACGCCGCCTTTGCGAAGATGGCGGCCGACCGCTCGCAAGGCATCTCGCTCTTCGCCGACGGCTTCGCAGTCCAGAACCGGGACGCGATCATCGGCTTCGCGATGCGCCAGCGTATTCCGCTGATCTCCGGCTGGCCGGTGTTCGCCGACAGCGGCGCGCTCTGCACGTACTGGCCACGGCTGGCGGACTCCTACCGGCGGCTCGCCTACTTCGCCGATCGGGTCTTGCGCGGCACAGGGCCGGCCGATCTTCCGATCGAGCAGCCGACGACGATCGAGACGATCGTCAACCTCAAGACGGCCGACGCGCTCGGCCTGACGGTTCCGCAGTCGGTGCTGGTGCGTGCCGACCGCGTGATCCGCTGACGGGCGCGCAGAGGAAGAACGCCGCCGCGCTGGCGGCGATGGCGAGCGCGGCGCCCACGACCGCGGCGCCGTGGAAGCGGCAGATGAAAGCGGGCGCCGCCGCGTCGCCCACGAGCACGTAGCCGAGCAGCGCGGTCGCGAGCAGCCCGGCGATGCGTGCGGTCGCGTTGTTGACTCCCGATGCCGAGCCGACGTGGCCAGCGTCGACCGCATCGATCACTGCCGCGGTCAGCGGCGCGACGCTGAGCGTGAGGCCGACGGCGACGAGGACGAGCGCCGGCAACACGTCGATCGCGTAACGCACCGCTGCGGCGTCGACGCGCAGGAACAGCGCGAAGCCGGCCGCCACGAGGAGCGGGCCCGCGATCAGCGGAACGCGCGTGCCGACGCGCTCTGCGAGACGGCCGGCGGCGCGCGAACCGAGGCCCATCGCGACCGACAACGGCAACAGCGCAGCGCCCGCTGCCGCTGCCGACCAGTGGCCGCGCTCGATCAGCAGATAGGGCAGCAGCACAACCATGCCGCCGAGCGCGGCGTAAAGGCACAGGGTGAGGACGCTGACGCCAACGAACGTGCGCGTGCCGAACAGCGCGAGCGGCATCATCGCGCGGCGTTTGCGATGCCTTTCGACAGCGACGAAGCCGCCCAGGCAGGCGACGCCGGCGGCGATCGCGCCGGTCGCGGCGTCGACTCCGGCGGCGGCGGCGCCGCGCGCCGCGAGCAGCGTGAGCCCGTAAGTCAGCAGGCCGAGCCCAGCGGTCGCGAGCGCGGCGCCGGCGATGTCGAGCGGTACAGTGTCGCTGCTGCGGCTCTCGGCGACCTTGCGCCAGGCGATCCCGGCCGCGATCGCGGCGACCGGAAGGTTGATCAGGAAGATCGCGCGCCAGCCAACGGTGTCGACGAGCCAGCCGCCGACGAGTGGCCCGATCGCGCCGGTGATTGCGCTCGCCGCCGCCCAGGTGCCGACTGCGCGGCCGCGCGCCTCGCCGTCGAAGGCGGCGCCGAGCAGCGCCAGGCTGGTCGGCACCAGTAGTGCGGCGCCGACGCCCTGCAGCGCGCGCGCCGCGAGCAGCCAGGCGAACGCGGGAGCGAGCGCGCAGCCCAGCGATGCAGCGGCGAAGATGGCGATGCCGGCCAGGAAGATGCGCTTCCTGCCGAAGCGATCGCCGGCGACGCCGCCGAGTAGGACGAGCGCGCCAAGCGGCAGCAGATACGCGTTGATCAGCCAGCCGATCGACACTCCCGAGGCGCCCGACGACGCCAGATCGCGCTCGATCGCCGGCAGGCCGACGTTGACGACCGAGCTGTCGATGAACGCGAGACTCGAGCCGACGATCGTCGCCGCGAGCGTCGCCCTCGGATGGCTCGACGCTTCGTCGCACGAGCCCGACGCGGCGAGCGCTTCGTCGCACGGCCCGGCGACGACCGCGCGCATCGCCTCAGCCTGCGCCGCTCAGCCCGTGCAGCGCACCGTAGGCGGCATCGACGCCCTGCGCGACGATCTTCTCCTTCCAGTCGTCGCTGTCCGTGTAGAACGCGTCGCGCACCTGCCGCTTGATCGCGCGTCGCGTCGGCTCGTCGGCTTCGGGGTGGTTCTCGAGCCACTGGTCAGCGCGCAGCGCGTGCATCACGTCGGTTTGCGGCTTGGTGCCGTACTCGAGGGCGATGCCGGTGTACTCGGCCTGCGCGCATTCCTCGTAGGCGGACATCCACATCAGGCCGGTCAGCAATGACGATGTCGACGAGCCGTCGTAGATCGACGTCACATCGCCCCACCACGCCTTCGCGCGCGCGTACGACGCGGCGTCGTGGCGGCCGGCGAAGATGCGCTCGCCGTGGCCGTTTGGACCGAGCCCGGTGTGCAGGTCGATCCAGGCGAGGCGGGCGCAGCGCGTTCCGTGCCGACGCAGCACCTGGCGCAGCGTCGAATGGCTCCAGGTCGGCTCGGTGCCGCCGTAGAAGACGCCGTCGGGATGCGTGTACTGGCCGCCGGAGATGACCTGCTGCAGGGCGCGCTCGCCGTGCTCGGCGACGAATGCGTCGAGCGCCGCCGCGGTCGCCGCGTCGGGCGGCCAGCGCTCGGGGACGATGAGAGCGGCGAGCTCGTCGTAGCGCGCGTTCGCCGGCGCGTCGGCGGCGAAGTCGCGGAAGTTGCGATTGAGGTCAACGTTTTCGTGCGTCGTTCGTCGCCACCACGAGAAGCCGTATGGGTTGAGGCCGTGCATGTACAGCACTGCGACGCCAGCGGCCTGAGCCGCATCGTGCCAGGCGGCATCGCCGAGCAGCGCGATCTGGACTCCCGAGCCGCAGAAGCCCTCGACGCCGTGGCAGGCGCTGCTGACGATCAGGAGCGACTCGGCCCCGAGCGCGCCGTCGCGGGCGACGTCCAGCGCCAGCATCTCGCCGTCGCGGCCGGCACGCGGATGGACGTTCGTCTCGACGCCGAGGCCGCGCATG
>DASXIP010000697.1:0-1975 GCA_036497875.1 Caldimonas sp. | reverse complement strand
CCGGCCATCGGCTCGTCGAGCAGCAGCACCTGCGGCTCCATCGCCAGCGCGCGGCCGAGGTCGACGCGCTTCTGCAGCCCGTACGGCAGCCGTCCGACCGGGGTCTTGCGATGGGCCTGGATCTCGAGGAAATCGATGATCCCTTCGACGACCATCCGCTGCGTCGTCTCCTCGCGCTCGGCCGCGCCCCAGCGCAGCGCCTGCTGGAACAGATTGGTCCGCATCTTCAGATTGCGCCCCGACATGATGTTGTCGAGCACGCTCATGCCCTTGAAGAGCGCGAGGTTCTGAAACGTCCGCGCGACACCCATCTCGGCGACCTGGCGCGGGTTCATGTGCCGGAACGCGCGGCCGCGGAGGTGGATCGCGCCTTGCTGCGGCTGGTAGACGCCGTTGATGCAGTTGAGCATCGAACTCTTGCCGGCGCCGTTCGGCCCGATGATGGCGCGAATCTCGTGCTCGCGGACGTCGAACGTGACGTCGGTCAACGCCTTGACGCCGCCGAAGCGCAGGCTGATGTTGCGGACGTCGAGGATGACGTCGCCGGCCTGGCGCGCCGCCATCACGCGGCCCGGCCGATGGCGGGAAACGTCTTCACGTCGACGATCCTGAGCGTCGCCGCGACCTTGCCGACGCGACCGTCCTCGAAGCGCACCTCGGTCTCCACGTATTGCTCGGCCTTGCCGGCATAGAGCGCGTCGACCAGCACCTGGTAGCGCTCGGCGATGAAGCCGCGTCGGACCTTGCGCGTTCGCGTCAGCTCGCCGTCGTCGGCGTCGAGCTCCTTGTGCAGCACGAGGAAGCGGCTGATCTGGCTGCCGGCGAGGCGCTCGTCGGCGGCGAGGTCGGCGTTGACCTTCTCGACGCACTCGCGGACAAGCTCCAGCACCTCGCTCTTGCGCGCCAGGTCGGCGTAGCTGCCGTACGGGAGATTGCGCTTCTCGGCCCAGTTGCCGACCGCCTCGATGTCGATGTTGACGAACGCACAGACCTTCTCGCGGCGATCGCCGAACGCGACTGCCTCCTTGATGTACGGGAAGAACTTGAGCTTGTTCTCGATGTACTTGGGTGCGAAGAGAGCGCCGTCGTTGCCGCCACCGGCGATCCGGCCGACGTCCTTGGCGCGATCGATGATCTTGAGATGGCCGCCGGCGTCGAGGAAGCCGGCGTCGCCGGTGCGGTACCAGCCGTCGGCGCCGAGCACTTCGGCGGTCGCTGCCGGGTCCTTGTAGTACTCCTTCAGCAGCCCGGGCGAGCGCACGAGCACTTCGCCGGCCTCGCTGACCTTGATCTCGACGCCCTCGATCGGCACGCCGACGGTGTCGCTGCGCACCTCGTGGTCGGGCTGCAGGCAGACGAAGACGGCAGTCTCGGTCGAGCCGTAGAGCTGCTTCAGGTTGATGCCGATCGAGCGGTAGAAGACGAACAGGTCCGGGCCGATCGCCTCGCCCGCGGTGTAGGCGACGCGAACGCGCGAGAAGCCGAGAGTGTTGCGCAGCGGCGCGTAGACGAGCGCATTGCCGATCGCCCAGCCGATGCGGTCGATGAGCGCGAGCGGGCGGCCATCCATCCGCGCCGGGCCGACGCGGCGCGCGAGCGCCATGCAGCGGTCGAATAGCCAGCGTTTCGGCGGCGACGCGTCTTCCATCCGGATCATGACGCTCGTCAGCAAGCCTTCGAAGACGCGCGGCGGTGCGAAGTAGTAGGTCGGCCCGATCTCGCGCAGGTCGAGCATCACCGTGCTCGCCGACTCCGGGCAGTTGACGACGTAGCCGCAGGCGAGCCACTGCGCGTAGGAGAAGATGTTCTGGCCGATCCACGCCGGCGGCAGGTATGCGAGGACTTCGTCGTCGCCGGTCAGCTTGTCGAAGCGGGCGCCGGCGCGGGCGCGATCGATCAGCGTGTCGTGGCTATGGACGACGCCCTTCGCCCGGCCCGTCGTCCCGGAGGTGAAGAACATCGCCGCGACGTCGTG
>DASXIP010000696.1:0-6282 GCA_036497875.1 Caldimonas sp. | reverse complement strand
GCGATCGGGTTGAAGTAGTACGGCGGCACCTCGACGAAGCCGAGCGTCGCGTAGAGCTCGCGCGCCGCTTCCATGTCGTCGAGAGTGTCGAGCAGGATCGTCGAATAGCCGGCACGGCGGGCCTCGTCGAACAGCGCCTGGGCGAGGATGCGACCGAGGCCGACGCCGCGAAAGCGCGGCCGCACGTAGAGGCGCTTCATCTCGCAGGCGTTGCCATCGTCGGCATCGGCGAATGGCCGCAACGCGCCGCAGCCGGCGAGCTCGCCGTCGACGAAAGCGAGCATCAGCTGGCCGCGCGGCGACGAATATTCACCGGGCAGCGAAGCGAGCTCGGCGTCGAAGTTCTGGAAGCACAGGTCGATGTCGAGACTGTCGGCGTACTCGCGAAAGATCTCGACCGTGCTCGCGAGATCGGCTGTCGTCGTCGGCCGACGAAGCTCGATCCTGGGCCCTTTCGCCCCCCGCCTCGCTGTCACACGCGCCATCCGCCGCCGTTCCTCCGCACTGCTCGACACTCGACAATAACCGCAAAGCAAAGGCAAGGGCGTCGCCGCCGGGAGGCACGAAAGGGACGCTACCATCGGCGCGCCGCGACAATGCCGTCCGCGCCTTCGCGCGAATCGCCTCGCCTTTCCCGATGATGTCGTCCCTTTTCTCGTTTTCCGTGCGCCGGCCCGGTGCGCTTCGCCCGCTCCTGATCCTGGCCATGCTGCTGGCGGCCTGGCTGCCGGTGCGCGCCGCCGACGAGCCCGACTCCGGCGGCACCTTCACGACGCCGACCTACCCGCCGCGCACGCAGACGCCCGGCAGCGCTGCCGTGCCGCCGAGCACCGCGGCGGGCGCGCAGCAAGGGACGATCAGCGGCCGGCCCGCGGACAACGGCAACCTCGACAATGGCGCCCCGGCGCGCGGCCGCAACGCCGCCGACAACTTCCCGCGCCGCACCGAGCGGGCGCCGCCGCCGAAGCCGAGCGAGTTCCAGCGCTTCGTCGAGGGCGCGACCGGTCGCCTGTTGCCGATCTTCGGCTCGAGCTTCTTCGCCCAGGCCGCCGACAGCTTCCAGTCGATCGACAACGTCCCGGTCTCGGCCGACTACACGATCGGCCCCGGCGACGAGATCATCACCCGCGCCTGGGGCTCGATCGATGTCGACTACCGCAGCACGGTCGACCGCAACGGCATGCTCAACCTGCCGAAGGTCGGCAGCTTCAACGTCGCCGGCGTCAAGGCGGCCGATCTCGAGCGGAACCTCCGGGCACAGATCGGGCGCCTCTACACCAACTTCGATCTCTCGGTCTCGCTCGGCCAGTTGCGCGGCCTGCGCGTCTTCATCGTCGGCCCGGCACAGCGGCCGGGCGTGGTGACGCTGTCGAGCCAGTCGACGCTGCTGTCGGCGATCGTCGCTGCCGGCGGTCCGAGCCCGTCGGGGTCGATGCGCAAGGTCCTGCTCCGTCGCGACGACAAGGTCATCTCCGAGCTCGACGTCTACGAGTTCCTCGGCCAGGGCGACAAGTCGAAGGACGTCCAGCTCGTCGCCGGCGACGTCGTCGTCTTCCAGCCGGCGGGGCCGCGCGTCGCCGTTACCGGCGCGATCGACACGCCGGCGATCTTCGAGCTGAAGAGCACCGAGGAGCCGATCCGCGACGTGCTGCGCTATGCCGGCGGCGCGCCGGTGCTCGCCAATCCGAACCTCGCCCAACTCGAGCGGATCGATCCGGCGCAGCCGCTCGCCAAGCGCTTCGTCGAGACGTTCAGGCTCGACGCCACAGGGCTGCAGACGACGCTGCGCGATGGCGACGTCATGACCCTGCTGCCGATCTCGCCACAGTTTGCAAACGCGGTAACGCTGAAGGGCCACGTCGCGCAGCCGCTGCGCTATCCGTACACACCGGGAATGCGCGTGCGCGACCTGATCCCCGATCGCGACGCGCTCATCACGCCCGACTTCTACCGTCGCAAGAACCTGCTCGTCCAGATGATCGACGACAAGGACCGGCTGCGCCTGCGGGACGAATCCGGTCGGAGCAATGTCGCCGGCAGTGATCGCAACATCGACCGCTCCGGTGTCGAAGGGCGCAGCAGCGCCACCCAGCTCAATCAAGCGCCCGGCGGCGCGGACGCGAGTGGCATTGCGGCGACCGGTACGCGGCGCGGCACGGTCGCCGATCGCACCAACTTCGATCGCCAGTCGGCCCTCGAGCGCGAGCTCAACGAGCGCAACCGTCTCGAGCGCAGCAACCGCCAAGACGACCTTCTCTCCGTCTCGAGTGGTCGACGCACTCCAGCGACGCTCTTCGATGAGTTGAACTGGGACTACGCGACCATCGAGCGACTCAATCCCGACCTCACGACGCAGGTCATTCCATTCGACCTCGGCAAGGCAGTGCTGCAGGGAGACGAGGCGAACAACATTGCGCTGGCGCCCGGCGACGTCGTCACGGTCTACAGCCAGAAGGACGTGCGTGGCCCGGTCGCGCGCCAGACGCGCCTGGTCTCGCTCGAAGGCGAGATCAACGCGCCCGGGATCTACCAGTTGCGGCCCGGCGAGACTCTCCGGCAGCTGCTCAGCCGCGCCGGCGGCTTCACGCCGCAGGCCTACGTCTACGGGCTCGATCTCAGTCGCGAGGAGACGCGCGCCCGTCAGCGCGAGAACCTGCAGACCGCAATCACTCGCCTCGAGGCACTGTCGGCGGTGCAGGCGGCGCGCGACGCTGCGAACCGGCGCGACGAGGCGGCCGGCGCGGCAGCGACGACCGTCGTCAGCAGCGCCGCGACCCAAGCGCAGGTGGCACGCCTGTCGCGGATCCAGCCGAACGGTCGCATCGCCCTCGAGCTGACGCCCGACATCCACACCATCGACGCACTGCCCGACCTGCCGCTCGAGCACGGCGACCGCATCAGCATCCCACCGCGTCCGGGCTTCGTCACCGTCGCGGGCGCGGTCGTCAACAGCAACGCCTTTATCTGGAAGCCGGGCCGCACCGCGGGCGACTACCTGCGCCTGGCCGGCACCGACGTTGGCGCCGACACCGAGAACATGTTCATCCTGCGCGCCGACGGAACGGTCAGCAGCGCGGCCGAGAGCGGCGGCTTCTTCGGCCGCGGCGGCCTCGATTCGCAAGTGCTGCAGCCGGGCGACGCCCTCGTCGTGCCGAACCAGCTCGACTACGAGACCTGGGGCCGTGCCTTCGTCCGCAACCTGAAGGACTTCGCGCAGATCATCTCCGGATTCGGCATCGGCATCGCCGCGATCCACACGCTCAGCCTTTGATCGGCGGCCGACCGTCTTTCGCCATGCTCAGCGCCGATTCGACCACTCCCCAGGCCGCGCTGCAGGCGCTCTACGACACCGAGGACGACGACGCCCCGGCGGTCTCGCTGACCGAGCTCCTGACCTGGCTCGGCGAGAAGAAGAAATCGATCGCCACCGCCACCGGAGCGGTCGCGCTGGTCTCGCTCGTCGTCGCGCTGCTGCTGCCGCCGATCTACACCGCGCGCGCGACGTTCCTCGCCCCCGCCTCGCAGCAGCAGAGCGGCTCGGCGGCGGCGCTCGCTTCCCTGGGCGCGCTCGGCGGCCTTGGCGGGATTGGCGGCTTCTCCGCCAAGACCTCCGACGATCTCTACGTCGCGCTGCTGAAGAGCGACAGCGTCCTGCGTGGGATCGACAGCCGCTTCGACCTGAAGAAGCACTACGGCGTCGAGACCCACGAGGCGCTGCGCCGCGTTTTTCCCGACTACGTGCGAGTCACCGCGGACAAGAAGAGTGGCGTCATCGGCGTCGAGGTCGACGACAAGGATCCGAAATTCGCCGCCGACCTTGCGAACGCGCACGAGGCCGAGGTCACCGGGCTGCTCGGCCGGCTCGCCGTCTCTGACGCGCAGCTGCGCCGCGTCTTCTTTGAGAAGCAGCTGCAGGACACCAAGGAGAACCTCGTCAAGGCCGAGCAGGCGCTCAGGGGCGTGCAGGAGACGTCGGGCATGATCGTTCTCGACAAGCAGGCCGAGGCGCTGATCACCGGTGCCGCGCTGCTCCGCGCGCAGATCGCCGAGCGCGAGGTCCAGCTGAAGGTGCTGCGCACCTCGGCGACCGAGCAGAATCCTGTGGTGATTCGCCTGAACTCCGAGCTGAGCGGGCTGCGCGCCGAGCTCGCGCGCATGGAGTCGACGCAGGGCGGCTCGCCCGGCAGCGCGGTCGACATGCCGGTCGGCAAGATCCCCGGGGCCGCGATCGAATACGTGCGCGCGCGGCGCGAGCTGAAGATTCAGGAAACGCTGCTCGAAGGCATGATTCGCCAGTACGAGATCGCCAAGCTCGACGAGGCCAAGGAAGGTCCGCCGCTGCAGCAGGTCGACTTCGCCCAGCTGCCCGACCACAAGTCGAAGCCGTCGCGTCTGTTGATCGTTCTCGCGAGCACGCTCGTCGCATTGCTGGCGACGAGCACGTGGGTGGTGCTGCGCCGCTACCTGGGGCTCCTGCGAGCGCGCGATCCGGTGGCGGCGGCGGCGTGGCGCGGGCTGGTGCGTGCCTGGCGCGTCAGGCGCTGAGTCGGATCGCGTCTCGCCGCTCGCGCGACCTCGTCAGAGCTCGACCTCTCCGCGGATGCAGGTGACCGACTCGCCGCCGACCCACGCCGTGCCGCCCTCGCGCACGATGCGGACGCGGCCGGCGCGCGCGAGCCGCGTTCCCTGCGCAGCGACGTAACGTTCGGGAGCGCGGCCGGCGCCGATCAGCCATTCGGCGACGCCGGCGTTGAGGCTGCCGGTGACGGGGTCCTCGTGCAGCATCGGATGGCAGACGAAGCCGCGAACCTCGAACGCGCACTCGCTGCCGGGAGCATGCGGGCCGACGACGCCGACCTCGGCGAAGCGCTGCATGCGGGCGCCGTCGGGTGCGAGGGCGAGCACGGTCGCGGCCGAATCGAGCAGGAGCGTCAGCCACTTCGGGCCGTTGCTCAGCCACTGCGCGGCGACGAGCCGCTCGCGGCCGATGCCGAGCGCGGCGAGCACAGCGTCGAGATCGTCAGCGCTGACTTCTTTCCTCGTCAGCGGCGGCGCCGCGAACGCCAGCGCGGCACCGTCGCGGCGGATGCGGACGAGGCCCACCCCGCACTGCTGGACGATCTCGCCGGCGCGCTTCGGCGCGCCGCCGCGGCCGAGCCAGGCGTGGCAGCTGCCGAGCGTCGGATGGCCGGCAAAGGGCAACTCGCCGCCGGGGGTGAAGATGCGCACGCGGTAGTCGGCGCCAGGATCGGTCGGCGCGAGCAGGAAGGTCGTCTCGCTGAGGTTGGTCCAGCGCGCCAGCGCCTGCATGGTCTCGTCGTCGATCGCATCGGCGCCGTGGATCACGGCGAGCGCGTTGCCGCGCAGCACGGTGCCTGTGAAGACGTCGACCTGGTCGAACGCGAAGCGGCTCATCGGCGCGCCCCTGCGCCGCGCTGCGGATGCGCGGCAGCGCGGTCGTCGTGCCGGAGGTCGGCCAGCGCCGCGGCGATCGCCGCGACGCCACGCTCGATCGCCTCCACGCCAAGGGTGACGAACGAGAGCCGCATCGTGTTGCGGCGCGGCGCGGCGGCGAAGAACGGTGCGCCCGGAACGAAGGCGACGCCGCGCTCGACCGCCTTGGCGAGCAACGCCTCGCCGTCGACGCCGGCCGGCAGCTCGACCCAGAAGAACATCCCGCCGCCGGGCATCTGCCAGCGGCACGCGAACGCGCCAGAGCTCGGCAGGTGCGCTGCCAGCGCCGCCTGCATCGCATCGCGCTGGACGCGGTAGCGGGCCCGGATCGTCGGCACGTGCGCGTCGAGAAAGCCGGCGCGCACGATCTCATGGACGATCCGCTGGTTGAAGCCGGGCGTATGCAAATCAGCGGCCTGCTTCGACTGGACGAGTTTGACGAAGACCGCCGGCGGCGCAACGACGTAGCCGAGGCGAAGCCCCGGTGCGAGCACCTTCGAGAAGCTGCCGAGATAGATCGTGCCGGGGCGCCAGTGGCTCGCGATCGGCGCCGGTGGCGGCGCGTCGTACCAGAGATCACCGTACGGGTTGTCCTCGACGATCGGCACGCCGGCGGCCTCGGCGGCAGACGCGATCTCGGCCCGCCGTGCGGCGCCGATCGAATGGCCGCTCGGGTTCTGGAAGTTCGGCAGCGCGTACAGGAAGCGCGCGCCCGCCGCGCCGGCGAGCGCTGACGGCAGCGGCCCGCCGTCGTCGCCGGCGATGGCAAGAAACTCGGGCTGGTACGGAACGAATGCCTGCAACGCGCCGATGTAGGTCGGCGACTCG